>DASTYH010000200.1:0-5634 GCA_035765075.1 Gemmatimonadales bacterium | reverse complement strand
GCGCCGTCATCTCCGGCCCCTCGCCCCTCAACGGCGGCACCGTGGAGTCGCCGGACATCCGGGCGGGGATGGCCATGCTCCTCGCGGCGCTCGCCGCCGAGGGGACCAGCACGATTCACAACATCGGCCAGATCGAGCGGGGCTACGAGCAGATCGATGTCCGGCTCCGCGAGCTCGGCGCCGAGATCCAGCGGCTCGACGATTGACCAGCCCGGTGACCCGCGAGGTGAGCGAGCAGGTGCGGCCCGGTCCGGTACCGCGCTTCGAGCTCACCGACTGGCGCGAGCGCTTCGGGGTGGTGGCGGGGATCACGGGGCGGGGGGATGGGCCCGGCCGCGGGTTCGACCTCGGCCTCTGGACCGACGCTCCCGTGGGCGAGGTGATGTCCCGCTGGCGCGCCTTCCGCGCTGCGGAGCCCGGCTTCGCGGGCGTGGTGCTCGGCAACCAGGTGCACCGGACCGAGGTCGCATGGCACGAGCGGGCGGCGGGCTGGATGCAGATCGAGGGTGTGGACGGGCACGCGACCGACGCCCCCGGTGTGCTCCTCACCGTCACCGTGGCCGACTGCGTTCCGGTATATCTCATCGCGCCCCGCCAACGGGCGATCGCCCTCCTCCATGCCGGCTGGCGAGGCACCGCCGCGGGCATCCTGGATCGTGGCCTCCGGCTCCTCGCGGCCCACACCGGCTGCTCGCCGACCGATGTCGCAATGCATTGCGGGGTCGGCATCTGTGGCGCCTGCTATGAAGTGGGACCTGAAGTGCTGGAGGGCTTTGCGCTCCGGGGAGACGGGACGGGCCCGTGGCATCTCGACATCCGGGAGCGGCTGGCCGAGCGCGCCGCCGAGCTTGGCGTGGGCGAGGTGACGCGTTCCCCGTGGTGCAGCGCCCACCATCACGATCTCTTCTACAGCCACCGCGCCTCGCGAGGAACGGACGGGCGGATGGTGGCCTATCTGGGGTTCCCGGTCGGCCCCTGAGCCCGGGCACCGTCAGAGCGCGCCCGCAGGAATACGCCGCCGCCGCATGCCATTCCGCAATTCGAGCCCGATGACCATCGCCGCCCCTGTCAGCGCCCATCCCGCCCACTCGGGCAGGGCAAGCGCCGTCCACGCCTGGATCGTGACGACGTAGCGCGGAAAGCGCATGGCGCCGACGATTCCGGCGAAGAGAAGGGGCCGCGGCCGCACACGGAGCAGGGCGGCCCGCACGAACGTAAAGGGAACGGGGAGGATCCCCGCCGCGGCCGCCAGAAGGTAGAAGTTCCGACCCGCGAGCCGCTCCCGTCCCTGACTGCCGGCGCCCCATTGCCCCCGTCGCACCAGCCCGAAGCACGCCGCATCGACCAGGGCGCCGCCCGCCGCGCAGAGGCTGCCGAGTGCGCAGACCAGCAGGGCGGAACTGCCGGGCAGTCCGCTGCCGAAGGCGAGGAGCACCGGCTCGAACGGAATGGGGAAAGCGGTGTTGGTCAGGATCCCGAGCCCGATGAAGGACGCCAGCTCGACCCAGCTCACCCGGGCCCGGCCACCGACCGGGTCGTCCGCGACGGGAAGCGCTCGGGATCAGCGGAGGGACGGGGCGCGGATTCGTGGGCGAGCGTGGCCGGCATGGCAGGGCTCCGGGGCGGGGGAGTATCCAACCTCTTCCCGCCCCGTGACCCGGGCGATGCCTCCCGCGTTACCCCCTCGGCAAGTCGCTTCCGGTGTGGCCGGACGGACCTAAGCTGTTGACGCAGCGGGTCCTCCGGCGTAATATTTGGATGCTGTCCCGGACGGCCTCCGTGGCGTCATCGGGTGCGGGGAGTTGCCCGCGGTGATGTGGGGGAGTTCCCCCACATTTTTTTTCAGCCCTGCTGGCCCGCCGCCGGCGGACGCAATGCCTCACGACGCGCTGCTCGATCCGATTCGCGACTTCGTGGCGGGACTCGGTTTCGAGCTCGCCGACCTCCAGCGATCCGGCACGCGCGACCGTCCCATCCTCAAGGTGCGGATCGACCGTCCAGGCAGCGCGCCCGGTCAGGGGGTGAGCGCCGAGGACTGCCGCCTCGTCAGCCGGGCGCTCGAGCGGATGCTCGAGGAGACGGGCGGGGTCGGACCGCGCTATGTCCTCGAGGTCTCCTCTCCAGGCATCGAGCGGCCGCTTCGCTGGGCGGCGCACTGGCGCCGCTACGTCGGGCGGCGGGTGCGGCTCCGCGGCGCCGGCCTCGCCGGCCGGCCGGTCGTCGAGATCGTCGAGGTGCCGGACGACGCGCATGCGCGGGTCCGGCTCGCGGATGGGACGGAGCAGGTGATCGCGCTCGCGGATGTCCGCGATGCCGTGCTCGACGTGGACTGGACTACCATCGGCAGGGAACGCCGCTAACCGGAGTTTGACGGATGTCAGGATCTGCAGAAATGCTGGCCGCGTTTCGCGAGCTGGCCACCACGAAACAGCTGGAGCGCTCGGATCTCCTCGACCTGCTGCGCGACGGCATTCATGCCGCGCTCATGCGGAAGTACGGGCCGAACGTCCGCTTCGAGCTGAACGTGGACGAGCTGCAGGGCACGATCGAGATCATCCGGCTGCGCCAGGTGGTCGAGGCGGTCGAGGATGCGAGTGCGCAGGTCTCCGTGGAGGAGGCCCGCTTCATCGATCCGGACTTCCAGGTCGGCGACATGCTCGAGGAGGAAGTTCCGTTCCAGGAATTCGGCCGCCTCGCGGTCCAGGCCGCCAAGCAGCGGATCATCCAGCGCGTCCGCGAGGGCGAGCGCTCCCGGATCCGGGACGAATTCGCGTCGCGCGTCGGCGAGCTCCTCTCGGGCGAGATCCAGCAGATCGAGCGGGGAAAGCTGGTGCTGATGCTCAACAAGTTCCGCGAGGCGGAGGCGATCATGCCCTACCGCGAGCAGAACCATCGCGAGCATTTCCACCAGGGTGACACGATCCGCGCGGTGCTCAAGCGTCTCGAGGAGACGCCCAAGGGCCCGCGCCTCATCCTGAGCCGCGCCGACCCGCTCTTCGTCAAGGCGCTGTTCAAGCTCGAGGTCCCCGAGATCCAGCAGCAGATCGTCGAGATCCGCGCCATCGCGCGGGAGGTCGGCGGGCGGACCAAGGTGGCGGTCATCTCGCGCGACGATGCCATCGACCCGGTCGGCGCCTGCGTGGGCCTCAAGGGATCGCGCGTGCAGGCGGTCGTGAACGAGCTCGGGGGCGAGCGCATCGACATCGTCCCCTGGTCCCCGGATCCCGAGCGCTTCGCCCGGCTGGCCCTCGCGCCGGCCCGCGTCGCAAAGGTCTTCTCCGATCCCGAGGCGAAGACGATCCAGGCGGTCGTGGACGAGGACCAGCTCTCGCTCGCCATCGGGCGCAACGGGCAGAACGTGCGGCTCGCCTCGGAGCTCACCGGATGGAAGATCGACCTCTACTCGAGCCGCGAATGGCTCGAGCGGGGCGGCGAAGGACCGCTCTTCGCGCCGCTGCCGGCCGAGGACGAGTCGGCGTCGCAGGTGCCGCTCAGCGAGCTGGCCGGGCTCTCGCCCGAGCTCGTGGGCCTGCTCAACAGCGCCGGCTACCAGACGCTCAACGACGTCCTCGATCTCGAGGGTGACGACATCGCGCGGATCGCGGGGATGACGCCGGAGGCCTCGGAGCAGCTGATCGGCTTCCTGGCGGAGCTGACGGACGAGGAGAGCGAGGAGTCGCGCCCGAAGGGATGAGCGCGCTGCTCCGACTCCTCGGGCTCGGCCGGCGCGGCGGGCATCTGGTGATCGGGGTGGACGCGGTGCGGCGGCAGCTGCAGTCGGAAGGAATCAGGTGCGTGGTGCTCGCGTCGGATGCGAGCCCGCGCGCGATGGAGAAGGTGGTTCGGCTCGCCACGGGAAGAAGGATCCCCCTGGTGACCGGGCCCGACGCCGCGACGATCGGCGTACAGCTGGGGAAGCCGCCGGTCATGGCGGTGGGCGTCAGGGATCGTGGACTGGCCGACGGCATTCTGCAGTCGGCGCCCGGACGCCAGCGGACGGAGGATTGAGTGGTCAAGACCAGAGTGCATGACCTCGCGGCGGAGTTCGGCATCCCCTCGGAACAGCTGATGGGACTGCTGAAGGACATGGACATTTTCGTGCGCAGCCACATGTCCGCGCTCGAGAACGACCAGGTCGCCGCGGTGCGCGTTCGCTGGGAGCGGGAGAAGCGCAAGACCGCCGAGGATGCGACGCCGAAGAAGGGGCGCCGCAAGGCGGCCAAGGCGGCGGAGCCGCCGCCGCCCGCGCCCGAGGCCAAGCCGGCCCGCCGGCGGCGCACCGCCGCCGAGGTGGCCCAGGCCGAGGCGGTCGCGCAGGCCGAACGGGAGGCGGGCCTCGCCGCGCTCGAGCTCGAGCGCCCGGTCCCGGAGCCCGTGGAGCAGCCGGTCGCACTCTCCCTCGAGGAGCGCGCCCGCGCACTCTTCAAGGACCTCCCCCCCGCGCCGGTCGAGGAGGAAGCCGCGACCGAGCCGGAGGCGCCGGTCGCCCAGCCCTCCGGCGACGGCCCCGCGCCCGTACGCGCCGAGCCGCCTGCCGCCGCAGCCGCTGCGCCTACGGCGCCGACGCCGACCCGCGCCCCCTTCATTCCGCCGCGCATCGCCCGCACCCCGCCACCCGCGCGGACCGGTGGTGGCGGCGGGGGCGGCGGCGGGCCGCAGCGCGGTGGGCAGGGCCCGCGCCCCGTCTTCAGCAGCAGCGCGCCCGGCGGCGGTCCGGCGCGGCCCGGGGCCGATCGCCCCGCTCCCGCGCGCACCTTCGGCCCCGATGCGGAAAAGGGTGGCGGCCGGAAGAAGGGGAAGAAGCGGGGACGCGGCTTCGTCGACCAGGAAGCGGTGCAGGCGAACATCGCCAAGACGCTCCAGGGGATGAAGGGCCCCGGCGGGCGGAAGGGTCGTCGTTCGGACGAGCCCTCCTATCGCGACCTGATCGCCGGCCGGATGGCCGAAGAGAAGGAAAAGGAAAAGACCCGCATCCGCGTCAACGAGTTCATCTCGGTGAGCGAGCTCGCGGCCGCCATGAAGATTCCCGCCACCCAGATCGTCCAGTTCGCCTTCAAGGAGCTGGGCCTGATGGTGACGGTGAACCAGCGCCTCGACTTCGACCAGATCGATCTCATCGCGTCCGAATTCGGCTTCGAGGCGGTGCGGGAGGACGAGTACCAGGCGGAGGCTGAAACGGTGGACGAGCCCGACACGGAGGAGGAGCTGGTCTTCCGGCCCCCCGTCGTGACGATCATGGGCCACGTCGACCACGGCAAGACGTCGCTCCTCGACCACATCCGCAAGGCCAACATCGTGGCGGGCGAGGCGGGCGGCATCACCCAGCACATCGGCGCCTACCACGTCGAGCTCCCGTCGGGGCGCGAGATCACGTTCCTCGATACCCCGGGCCACCAGGCCTTCACCGCCATGCGGGCCCGCGGCGCCCAGGTCACCGACCTCGTCGTGCTCGTCGTGGCGGCGGACGACCAGGTCATGCCGCAGACGATCGAGGCGATCAGCCACGCCCGGAACGCGGGCGTGCCCCTCGTCGTGGCGATCAACAAGATCGACCTCCCCTCGGCCAACGTCGCCAAGGTGAAGCAGGACCTCCTCCAGTATGGCGTCGTGCTCGAGGAGTTCGGCGGCACCGTG
>DASTYH010000199.1:0-11414 GCA_035765075.1 Gemmatimonadales bacterium | reverse complement strand
CTCGACCTCGGTGATCGTCGAGGGGACGCAGACGAGGATGGTGGGCTTGACCCGGACGAGGTGCCGGTCGAGGACCTGCCGGAGGAACCGCCGCAGCATCTGCTCGGCGATCGTGAAGTCGGCGATCACGCCGTCCTTCATGGGGCGGACCGCCCGGATCCCTTCGGGCGTGCGCCCGAGCATCCGCTTCGCCTCGAGCCCCACCCCCAGGATCGCCCCCGTTTCGGCATCGACCGCCACGACCGACGGCTCGTCCAGCACCACCCCCTCGCCCTTCACGAGGACGAGCGTGTTGGCGGTGCCGAGATCGACGGCGATCTGCCTGGCGGGACGCCAGGTCTTGCGAAGGGGCGGGCGGGGCGGTGGCAGGTCGGGTTGGAGCTCGATGGCGGCGGTCACGCTGAGCGTCCTTCCGGTGCAGGATGGTTGCAGAAATCCGGCGCGCTCGCGTTTCACGCCGGCTGGAGTCGCCAAAATCGCAGGTTCGGCAAAGTGGTCCAAGTTTTGTGCCACCGCTTACATTACTCCCCCCATGTCCACCGCCGCCCTCCTTCCTGACCGCAACGAATTGCGCGAGCTGCTGACCCTCGCCCTGCCGGTCGTGGCGGTGCAGGTAGGGCTCATGACGATGGGGGTCGCGGACTCCATCATGGTCGGCGGGATCTCCGCCGCCGCGCTCGCGGGCACCGCGCTCGGGAACGTCTGGTTCTTCGCGGCGGCCGTCTTCGGGATGGGGATCCTCCTGGCGCTCGATCCCGTCGTCTCCCAGGCCGTGGGCGCTGGCGACGAGGCCGGGGTGGGGCGTGCGGTGCAGCGCGGCTTCCTCCTCTCGCTCCTGATCTCCCTTCCGGTCTCGCTCCTGCTCCTCATGACCGGCCCGGTGCTGACGGCGCTGGGACAGCCGGCGGAGGTGGTGCCGATCGCCGAGGGGTACGTGCTGCGCGAGGTGCCGAGCGTCTTCCCGTTCTACGCCTTCATCGTCGTGCGCCAGACGCTCCAGGCGATGGGTCGGCTGGCGCCGATCGTCTGGGTGATCGTCGCGGCGAATCTCGCCAACATCGGGCTGAACGCCGTGCTGATCCACGGCCTCCTGGGCTTTCCCGAGCTGGGCGTCAACGGTTCGGCCTGGGCCACGACGATCGCCCGGTGGCTCATGCTCGTGCTGCTCATCCGGGTCGCCTGGGATTCGCTCCGGCCGACGCTCGTGCCGATCCGCCCCGAGAGCTTCGCGGCGGCGCCGATCGGCCGGATGCTCGCCATCGGGGCGCCGATCGGCGCCCACATGCAGCTCGAGTTCGGCGTGTTCGGGGTCGTCGGGATCCTGATGGGCCGCCTCGGGACGGAGGCGGTCGCCGCGCACCAGATCGCGCTGAACCTCGCCTCGCTCACCTTCATGGTGCCGCTGGGCGTGGCCACGGCGGGGACGATCTTGGTGGGCCGGTCGGTGGGGGAGGGACGCCCCGACCGGGCGCGGCGCTCGGCGCGGGCCGCGCTGGTGGTGGGGGTCGGGTTCATGGTGCTCACGGCCGCCGTCTTTCTCGGCGTGCCGCGACTCCTCGCCGGCGTCTATTCCCGGGATGCGGCGGTGGTGGCGCTCGCGGCGGCGCTGATCCCGCTCGCCGGGGTGTTCCAGGTCTTCGACGGCCTGCAGGTCGTGTCGTCGGGCGTGCTTCGGGGGCTGGCGGACACCCGCTACCCGATGATCATCGGCCTCGTCGGCTTCTGGCTCCTCGGGCTGCCGATCAGCCTCTATCTGGGCTTTTCGCTGCGCTGGGGCCCGACCGGTCTCTGGTGGGGTCTGGTGGTCGGGCTCGCGTCGGTCTCCCTCCTCCTTCTCGCGCGGGTGCGGACCCGGTTCGGGCGGGAGCTGAGCCGGGTAATCATTGATCTTCCGCCACCACAGCAACTTGGAGACCTGGCCGGTTGACAAATCGGGGTCGGGGACCCATCTTTAGGTGCTGCGGAGAGTGTGAACCACCGGTTCTCCCTCCGCATACACCAGTGGACTCATGGGGACCTGGCGTAGTCAGGTCCCCTTTCAAATTGAGTCCGGGCTCGCGCGGGCCAGGATAACGCGTAACAACGTCGGCAGGTACGGCAACACCGGAACTCCGACCAACAACTAGTGAGGAGTACCGCATGCGTACCACCGGCAAGGTGAAGTGGTTCAACGACGCCAAGGGCTTTGGGTTCATTACCCCCGACGGCGGCGAGAAGGACTGCTTCGTGCATCACACCGCCATCCAGGGTCAGGGCTTCAAGTCGCTGGCCGAGGGCGAGGCCGTCGAGTTCGACATCGTGCAGGGCCAGAAGGGTCCGGCGGCGGAGAACGTCAAGAAGACGGGCGCCTGAGCTTCAGGCAATCAGGGGGCTGCATCGCAGGATGCAGCCCCTCCGTTTCAAACCTCATTCGGGTGTGGGAATGATCGAGATCCGGTTGTCCGAGAACGACAGCATCGAGTGGGCCATCAAGGCGTTCAAGCGCAAGATGCAGCGGTCGGGAATTCTCCGTGAGCTGCGCCAGAAGCGCTATTACACCAAGCCCAGTGTCGCTCGGCAGCTCAAGTCGGCCGCAGCCCAGCGTCGCAAGCGCAAGGAGCGGCAGGGCCGCTGACGTCCCGCGCCTACGGCGCGAGGACGGGAAGCCGCGCCGGATCGAGACTCCGACGCACCAGGAAGAGTGTGGGCCGCCGGTCGAAATCCTCGATCGGCGGCCCTGACCGTTCCAGGAGCCGCCTGCGCTGGGCCGCATAGGCGGCGGCCCGCGCCCGGTCCGGGAACGCAATCGTATCGCTCCTGAGCTCGAACTCCGCAGCATTTCCCAGAATCGCAAGCAGGCTGTCGGCATCGGCGAGCAGGGACTCGGCGAGATCGGCCGCCGCGAAGGGCTCCCGGAGGACCGGGCGCGTCTCCCACGCCCGCCGGTCCGGCTCACTCCATCCCGCGCGGGTCGTCTGGAATACCGCGGTGTCGCCGTAGGCCTGATCGAGCAGCACCGCCCGCCGGTGGTACTGGCCGATGACGTTGGCCGCCGACGCGATGCGCCGCCTCGCCGCGCGTGCGCCGAGGGGGCTCGCGAACGAATTCACGCCGAAGACCTGGGGAAACCCGACCGTCTCCATCTCCGAGGCGAGCTGCGTCCGCGACTGTGCCACCGCCGCGGCGTGGCGGGCGATCAGCTCCGCCACGCCCACCGGCGCGCGCGGATCGGAGCGCGCGGTGGATACCGGCGGAGGAGGCGGGGTGCGGGCGCCGGTGTCGGGCTCGTCCGGTCGAAGGAGCGTCGAGGGCGGCGGCGCGGGCCGGTAGGCGGGGGCAGCCGGATCAGCGGCCGGCGCCTGCCGGGCCTGCCACCACTGCCAGCCATACCACGCACCGGCACCAAGTCCCGCAATGAGGAGGAGCCGAGCCACCGCCCTCCCGGCCGAGCGGCGACGCTCCGGAGGCGCAGCGTCCTCCCGCACTGTTGCTTCCCGCCGCGGGGGCTCGGGCGCGAGCCGTTCCGCGGGGGGCGGCGGCGCGGGCGGTCGGGGCGCTGCCCGCACCGGGAAGGGCGTCGGCGCGATGACCTCCGGCGCTGGAGCCGACGGAGCCGGCGGGGGCGGCGGCGGTGCCTCGAGGACGGAATCGATGGCGGGGGTGGGCGCTGGGGGCGCCGGCGCGGCGGTGTCCGGCGGCTCCGGCTTTCCCTGGAAATGCGGATGCCGCTCGATCGGAACCCACTGATCCGACAGTCGATGATAGATCAGCGCCTCGCGACTCACGTCTCCCCGCTGGATCGCGAGCGCGAGCTCCTCGATCGTGGCGAATGCCGCCTCGCGGCCGGAGGGGAGCCGGATCCGGTACACGGCCGCTATCTCCCTCCCGCAGTGGCGAGCGACCGGACGAGCTCGTCGTTGGTGCGCATCCGCCGGAGATCGGTGAGCAGGTCGTTCATCGCATTGAGCGGGGTCATGCCGGCGATCCGCTCACGAATCCGGTGCGATGCCGCGAGGGCCTCCGGAGAGAGCAGCAGCTCCTCCCGACGGGTGGCGCTCGCCACCAGGTCCACCGCAGGAAAGACGCGCCGCTCCGCCAGCTCGCGGCTCAGGACCAGCTCGCTGTTCCCCGTTCCCTTGAATTCCTCGAAGATCACCTGATCCATCTTGCTGCCCGTGTCCACGAGCGCGGTGGCGATGATCGTGAGCGAGCCGCCCCCCTGGGCGGGGTCGATCCGGCGTGCGCTTCCCAGGAACTTCTTCGGCTTTTCCAGCGAGTTTGCGTCGAGCCCGCCCGAGAGCGTGCGTCCCGTCCCGCGCTCGACCGTATTGTAGGCCCGCGCGAGCCGGGTGAGCGAGTCCATGATGATCACGACGTCCTCGCCGAGCTCCACGCGCCGCCGGGCGCGCTCGAGCGTCAGCTCCGCCACCGCGACGTGACTCGACGCCGGCTGGTCGAAGCTGGAGGCGATCACCTCGCCGAATCCCGAGGCCTCCATCTCGAAGACCTCCTCCGGCCGCTCGTCGACGAGGAGGATGAAGAGAGTCGCCGCGGGGTGGTTGGTGCTGATCCCCTCGGCGATGTTCTGCAGCACCGTCGTCTTTCCCGCCTTGGCGGGCGCCACGATCAGCGCCCGTTGCCCCTTGCCGAAGGGACAGAGGAGATCGATGACGCGATTGGTGAAATCGGGCTGGCCCCGCCGCAGGATGCCGCACTCGAGCTCGAGCATCGCATTGGGGTGCACCGCACCGAGGCGCCCGAACTCGGGCCGGTGCGCGAGCGACGCGGGGTCCCGCCCGTTGATGGCGGTGACGGTGGCGAGGGAGGCGCTCCGTCCCCGCCCCTTTCCCCCCGGAGCGGTCGTTCCGGTGATTTCATCCCCCGCGCGGAGCCGCGCCGACCGGATGAGCCGCTCGGGAACGTGGACATCGGAATCGGCGGGGAGATAGCCGGTTTCGGCGCGGCGCAGAAAGCCGGCGCCGCGGCTGGTCAGCTCGAGCACGCCGAGCGGGGCGGGTTCGGTCAACGGGGAGACGCCTTGTTGGAAGGGAGCGATGCTGCTTGAGCTTAGCCAACGCCGTCGGCACCGGCAAGCGGTCCCGGGTCGCCCGCCCGTTGCGACTCGGTCACGGCGAGAGTAGGATGCCTGCCGACGACGGCGTTGTGCCGGCGCAGGGAGAGCCGATGGCATGCGATTGAACCCCTTTCGGGCGCTCCGCCCCACGCCGGAGCTGGCGGCGCGGGTGGCGTCCGTCCCGTACGACGTGGTGAGCCGGGAGGAGGCCGCCGCGCTCGCCGAGGGAAATCCGCACAGCTTCCTGCACGTCGGCCGCTCCGACATCGACCTCCCCCCCGACACCGATCCGCACGACGACCGCGTCTATGCGGGCGCGCGCGCCGCGCTCGAGCGCCTCGAGGCGGAGGGGGTGCTCCTCCGCGACAGCGAGCCAGCCCTGTATCTCTACCGCCAGGTCATGGGCGGCCGGACGCAGACGGGTGTCGTGGGGTGCGTGCACATCGACGACTACGAGCACGACATCATCCGGAAGCACGAGAAGACGCGGCGCGACAAGGAGGACGACCGGACCCGGCATGTCCTCGAGCTCGACGCCAACGCGGAGCCGGTCTTCCTGACCTATCGGGGGCGTCCGGAGATCGACCGGCTTGCCGACCGCATCACCCAGGAAACGCCACTCTACGACTTCACGGCGGATGACGGCGTGCGGCACGTCGTCTGGCGGATCAGCGATACCCGCCCCTGGTCCGAGCTCTTCGGTACGGTGCCCGTCGCCTACGTGGCCGACGGCCACCATCGCTCCGCCAGCGCATGGCGGGCCGGGCGGGAACGGCGCGCCGCCAACCCGGGCCACTTCGGCAACGAGGAATACAACTGGTTCCTCGCCGCGCTCTTTCCCGCCTCACAGCTCCGCATCCTCCCGTACAATCGGGTGGTCCGCGACCTCGGCGGGAAGTCGGCGGACGAGGTGCTGGCGGCCCTCCGCGAAGTGGGCCGCCTCGAGGAGTGCGCCGAGCCGGAGCCGCCCGCCGCCGGCGCGGTCGGCATCTACCTGAACGGCTGCTGGCATCGGCTCACGTTCGATCCCGCACGCATCGACCGTTCGGATCCGATCGCCTCGCTGGACGTGAGTCTCCTGCAGGACCTGGTGCTGACGCCGATCCTCGGCATCGGCGACCCGCGCACCGATTCCCGGATCGACTTCGTGGGCGGGATCCGCGGCACGAAGGAGCTCGAGCGACGGGTGGATTCGGGGGAAATGGCCATCGCCTTTGCGCTCCACCCCACCACCCTGGAGCAGCTCATGGCCGTGGCCGATGCGGGAATGATCATGCCGCCGAAGAGCACCTGGTTCGAGCCGAAGCTCCGGAGCGGGCTGTTCGTGCATACGCTCGAGGAGCAGGCGGTCGAAAGACGGTAGACGGTGGACGGTATACGGTGTGCCGGTCGAGGGGAGCTTGCGGGTCGGTCAGAACACGGGGAGTCGAATGAAGGTCCTCATTGCGGACAAGTTCGAGAAGGTAGGAATCGACGGACTCAAGGAGCTGGGCGCGACGGTGGTGTCGCGGCCCGAGCTGACCGCGGACGATCTCCCGGCGGCGCTCGCCGAGGTCGATCCCAACATCCTCATCGTCCGGAGCACGAAGGTCGGCGCCAGGGCGCTCCACGCCGGGTCGAGCCTCGGGCTCGTGATCCGCGCCGGTGCCGGGATCGACACGATCGACGTCCCGGCGGCCTCCGCGCGCGGCATCTTCGTGTCCAACTGCCCCGGCCGGAACTCGATCGCGGTGGCGGAGCTGGTGATGGGCCTCCTGACCGCGTGCGACCGGCGGATTCCGGACCAGGTGGCGGACATCCGGGCGGGCCGCTGGAACAAGGCGGAGTACGCAAAGGCGCGTGGCCTGCACGGCCGCACGCTCGGGATCGTGGGCCTCGGGCAGATCGGGCGGGAGATCGCCGTCCGGGCCAGGGCCTTCGGGATGCACGTGGCGGCGTGGTCGCGAAACCTCACGATCGAGAGCGCCGAGCAGCTCGGGGTGACGTACTGTGAATCCCCGCTCGAAGTGGCCCGCGTGAGCGACGCGGTGTCGATCAACGTGGCGGCGACGCCGGAGACGAAGCATCTGGTGGACGCGGAGTTCCTCGGCTCGATGCGCCGGGGGGCGTACCTCATCAATACCTCGCGCGGCTCGGTGGTGGACGAGGCGGCGCTCCTCGAGGCGGTGCGCACCCGCGGCATCCGGGCGGGACTCGACGTCTTCCAGAACGAGCCGGCCGGTGGCACCGGGGAAGTCTCGAGCGAGCTTGCCGGCGCGCCGGGCGTCTACACCACCCATCACGTCGGTGCCTCGACGGAGCAGGCGCAGACGGCGATCGCGCACGAGGTACTCCGTATCGTGCAGGAATACAGCGAGCGCGGCGGCGTGCCCAATTGCGTCAACCGGCTGGCCAAGAGCACGGCCACTCACGTGCTCGCCGTCCGGCACCTCAACCGGCCCGGCGTGCTGGCGCATGTCTTCCGCGAGCTCGCGGACCGGAAGGTCAACGTCGAGGAAGTGGAGAACATCATCTACCATGGCGCGAAGGCCACCCTCGCGCGCGTGCACCTGAGCTCCCGGCCGGACGACACGACGCTGGCCGCCATTCGTGACGGCAACCCGGACATCATCAGCGTGGACCTTACCGCCATCGACAGGGCAACGGCATGACCGACCGCATCTTCAATTTCGGCGCCGGACCCGGCGTCCTCCCCGAGCCGGTGCTCAAGGCGGCGCAGCGCGACCTCTGGAACATCGCGTCGAGCGGCATCGGCATCGCCGAGCACAGCCACCGGGGCAAGGTCTTCGAGAAGGTCATCGCCGACACCGAGCGGGCGTGCCGGGACCTCGCCGGGATCTCCGACGACTATGAGGTCCTCTTCCTCCAGGGCGGCGCCTCGCTCCAGTTCGCGATGGTGCCGATGAATTTTCTCCCGAAGGACCGGACTGCCGATTACATCGTGACCGGTGTCTGGTCGGAAAAGGCCGTCGAGGAGGCGAAGCGCTTCGGGCAGATCCACGAGGCGGCGTCGAGCAAGGACCGGAACCACTGCTATATCCCCGCGCAGGCTGCCATCCGGTATTCCGCGTCGCCGGTGTACGTCCACTTCACCACCAACAACACGATCTACGGGACGCAGTGGCGCACGGAGCCGGTGCCGCCCGCCGGGGTGCCCCTCATCGCCGACGCCTCGAGCGACATCTTCAGCCGGCCGATCGACGTGGCGAAATACGCCTTCATCTATGCTGGCGCCCAGAAGAACCTGGGACCCTCGGGGGTGACGCTCGTCATCGTCCGCAAGGATCTGGTGGAGCAGGGGAACGACGCGCTGCCGACGATGCTCCAGTACCGCACCTATGCCAAGGCGCATTCGCTCTACAACACGCCGCCCACCTTCGGGGTCTACATGGTGGGCGAGGTGCTTCGCTGGATCCAGGGGCAGGGGGGGCTCGCGGCGATGGCCCAGCTCAACGAGGAGAAGGCGCGGATCCTCTACGAGTACCTGGACGGCAGCCGGCTCTTCCGCGGCACGGCGGACCCGGAGGCGCGCTCGCGCATGAACGTCTGCTTCCGCGCCACCTCCGAGGCCATCGAGAAGGAGTTCCTGGCCGAGGCGGCGAAGCGCGGCTTCGACGGGCTGAAGGGCCATCGCGCCATCGGTGGGATCCGCGCCAGCATCTACAATGCCATGCCGAAGGCGGGGTGCGAGGCGCTGGTGGCCTTCATGCGCGAGTTCGAGAAGGCGCATCCGGGTACGTGACCAGCGTCACCACGGCACCCCGCGCAACGGCGCATCCTCGACCCCCGGGCATCCGCCCGGGGGTCATTCTTCATGCGGTCGCGGGGCGGCCGGAGGGGGCGCCATGGCGGTACAACTCAGGAAGGTGCGCGAGCAGACGCTGATCATCACCGGTGCCTCGAGCGGCATCGGTCTCGCCACGGCACGACTCGCGGGGCGCCGGGGCGCACGCGTCGTGATGGTGGCGCGAGGGGAGGACGCGCTCCGGCGGGCCGCCGTGAAGGTGCGGGAGGATGGCGGCACCGCCATCATCGTGCCGGGGGACGTGGCGCGCCCCGAGGACATGGTCCGCGTGGCGGATGAAGCACGCCGGGAATTCGGGGGCTTCGACACGTGGGTCAACAGCGCTGCCGTGGCGCTCTACGGACGCCTCGATGAAATTCCGCTGGAGGACAAGCGGAAGCTCTTCGACATCAACTTCTGGGGGACGGTGCACGGGTGCCGGGCGGCGCTCGCCGAGCTGCGGCGGCGCGGCGGGACGATCATCAACATCGGCAGCATGCTCTCCGACCTCTCCATTCCCCTGCAGGGGATCTATGCGGCCTCGAAGCACGCCATCAAGGCGTACACCACGGCGCTCCGCATGGAGCTCGAAAAGGAGGGGGCGCCCGTGTCGGTCACGCTCGTGAAGCCCGGTGCCACCGACACGCCGTATTACGAGCATGCACGCAATTACATGGAGCACGCGCCGACCCCGCCGCCGCCCGTGTATGCGCCGGAAGCGGTCGCCCGCGCGATACTCGCCTGCGCCGAGCACCCCACCCGCGAGATCGTGGTCGGTGGCGCGGCGCGGGCGCTGCTTGCCGGCGCCGGCCTGGCGCCTGCCCTCTCGGAGCGGATCATGGAGCGCACCCTCTTCGACGCGCAGCAGTCGGACCGGCCCGCCCGGCGCTATGACGACAATCTGTACGAGCCCGCCGATCCCACGGCCCGGGAGCGCGGGCGGTACCCGGGCCCCGTCCTGGAGCACAGTCTCTATACCGCGGCGGCGATCCATCCCGGACGGACCGCGCTCGCGGCCGCCGGAATCGGCCTGGCGGTCGCCGCCGGCATCCGCGCCATCCGCTCGCGGTGACGTTTCCCGCGCTCGTCTCCACGGAGTGGCTCGCCGCGCGCCTCGGCAACCCGGGCGTCCGCGTGGTGGACGGCTCCTGGCATTTGCCGTCCGCCGGCCGGGACGCGCACGCCGAGTACCTCGCGGCCCACATCCCCGGGGCCGTCTTCTTCGATCTCGACGCCCGCTCGGATCGGAGCAGCACCCTCCCGCACATGTTTCCGCCGCCCGCCGAATTCGCGCGCGGCGCCGAGGCCCTCGGCATCTCGGATGGGGACACGGTGGTCGTGTACGACACGAGCGGGGCCAACATGACGGCGCCCCGCGTCTGGTGGATGTTCCACGTGATGGGGCACGATCGGGTCGCCGTGCTCGACGGGGGATTCGGGATCTGGCGCCGGGAGGGCCGAGCGGTGGAGGGCGGGGAGGTGCGGCCGCCCGCCGGCTCGTACCATCCGCGGTTCGATCCCTCGCGGCTTCGCAGCGTCGACGAGATGCGGTCGAATCTCGAGTCGCGCGGAGAGCAGGTGATCGACGCGCGCTCGGCGGGGCGATTCTCGGGAGATGCGCCGGAGCCGCGCCCCGGGCTCCGGGGCGGGCACATCCCCGGGAGCCGCAGTCTTCCCTATACGGAGCTGGTGGATTCCGACGGGCGGGTCCGGCCACCGGAAGAGCTGGCGGCCCGGTTCCGCGAGGCGGGTCTCGATCCATCCCGGCCGGTCGTCGCCACGTGCGGGTCGGGCGTCACGGCTGCGGTCCTGTTGCACGCGCTGCACCTGCTCGGACACCGCGCAACCGCGTTGTACGATGGCTCGTGGACCGAATGGGGCGGCCGAGTCGACCTGCCGGTGGAGACGGGAGCGGCCGGGAAGGAGTGAGCTGAAGCCGGAGGTGTGCCCGACGCCTCAGGCGAGGGGGCGCGGCCTCCAGCGGGTGAGGACAGATCCTACGGTGCGCACCAGGATCGAGGGGCACACCGGCTTACGCAGGAACGGGGTTCCGAGGTCGATCAGGCCCCGCCGCACACCCTCCTCCCGCTCCCAATCCGCCATCGCGATCACCGGGACATACGGCCGGAGCGCCGCCAGGGAAGGTCCCATGTGATACCCATCCCCCTCGGAGTGCGCATCCGCCAGCACGAGGTCCGGCGCCTGGCCATGCCCTGCACACCACTGCGCCTCCGCGGCGTCGCGCGCCGGAATGGCGGCGTAGCCGCGCTCGCGGAGTGTGCGGCAGAGGGAGCTCCGCACCGCTTCGTCCGCGTCGACGACGAGTATGCGCGGACCTGCCGGCTGCTTCCGTTGAGCGGATGTTTCGCGCACAGCGGTCTCCTGGTGCTTCGATGCTGACGGGGGATGCCGGCCGGGCGTGCAACAGTCGTGCCCCTGCGTTGCCGCGGTGAGACGCGGCCCGCGCTCGCTGCTTCGCTCCACCGGCCTCCGTGATTTGCGAGATGCAGGGTACAGCGCGGCATCGGTGACTGCGCTCACCGAGGGGGCAGCGGGGAGGGGATATCGTTGACCCAT
>DASTYH010000198.1:0-3636 GCA_035765075.1 Gemmatimonadales bacterium | reverse complement strand
TCCTGGACCGGATCGCCCGGGAGCATGCGGGACAGGTGACGGTGGCCAAAGTGGATATCGACCGCTTCCCGGCGCTCGCCTCGCGGTACGGGGTGCGCAACCTCCCCACGGTCCTCTATATCCGGGATGGGGAAGTGCTCGATGCGGTCGTCGGCGCGCAGCCCCGGAGTGTCTTCGAGGAGAAGGTCGCCCGCCATGCGGGCCCCACCGGGAGCGGAGCGTGACCGCGCCGGCGACGGGCGCGGGTGGTCACAGAACCTGTCCCCCGGATAGTTTTCCCCCCGACCTGATTCCGGAGCAGTCTGACATGGCCGCGAAGACGAAGGGGCAGGAGGCCGACAGCGAGGGCCGTCGCGCGCACGGCGTGGATGCCGACGCGCGCGAGCGCAACCTGGCGCGGCTCCGGCGGATCGAGGGCCAGGTGCGCGGACTGCAGAAGATGGTGCAGGAGGATCGCTACTGTACCGACATCCTCGTCCAGATTTCCTCGGTGCACGAGGCGCTCCGCTCCGTCGGCCGGGAGCTGATGCGGAACCACCTCCGGCATTGCGCCACCGCGGCGATCCGGACTGGCGACGAGTCGGCCGAGGGGATGTACGACGAGCTGCTCGACATGATGTACAAGCATATCCGGTAGGCAGTAGACGGTATCCGGTATGCGGGAACCGCGCGCGCTTACCGGGCGTTCCGTATACCGTAAACCGTCTACCGTCTACCGCCTGCCGGAGTCTCTCATGGCCACCGCCGTCAATCTCGCCGAAAAGCTCGAGTCGTTCTCCGATCACTGGGCGCCGAGGACCGTTGCCACCTTCAATGGCCACGACGTAATGGTCGTCAAGGTAAGCGGCGAGTTCGTCTGGCACAGCCATCCCGACAGCGACGACTTCTTTCTCCTTCTCGACGGCAAGCTGGACATCGAGCTGCGCGACCGGACCGTCACCCTCCGGCCCGGGGAGCTGTTCGTCGTGCCGCACGGCGTGGAGCATCGTCCCGTGGCGCGGGGAGAGGCGCGCGTCCTCCTCATCGAGCCGACGGGCACGCCGAACACCGGCGACGTCCGGACCGCCGCCCCGCGTCGCCTCGCCTGACGGCGGGGGCTACTTCCGCCAGCGCCGCTCCGCGTCGCGCTTCACGAGGCCGAGCGTCGCGCGGCGTATGAGGCGCACGCCCGGCGAGACCAGCGACCAGTAGCGCCGGAACTGCCTCCGCGCGGCGTCATCGGTGGCAACGACCCGGGTCCGGGTGATGAAACGCGACCGGTCGCGGCCGAGCGGCTCCGCCTCGAGGGTCCACACGATCTTGACGTAGCCGGGCTTGTCGAAGGCGGCAAAGGCGCGAGGTGCAATGCCGCGGAATGCCACCCGCTTCTCCCACGCCCGCGTCGCCGCGCCCATGATGAGCAGGCGCCCGGGCACTTCCGCCAGAATGCGCCAGCCGATCGCGAGCGTCTCGTCCACGAGGCTCTGCGGCTCCCGTGGCTCGATCTCTCCCTGGAGCCGGGCGGGGAGGCTCCGTGCCGCAAAGAGTGCCCGGACGAGGCGGGACCGGTTGATGTCGAGACCGCGGGCGGCGGCAAAGGTCGCATGCGCCGGCGCCGCGACCTGCACCGCGTGCCGTTCCGCTACCTCCCAGACCGGCATGAACTCATCCAGGAGATCCACCCCCTCGCGCGCAGAGCGCGCCCCGTTCCGCCGGTAGCGGACCCAGGTGCCGGCGGCCAGGGCTGCATAGCCGAGCGCCGCGGCCCCCACTCCCCCGGCGACCACCTCGGCCGCACGCCGGAGTCGACGATGTCGGGTTCCCCGCATGATGCCTCTCTCTCTGGAGGGAGTCGCACCATGCGATGCGCCGGGTAAAGTACCCCTGAAGGTCTGATGAGACGCCGTTCACCCATGCCGCGCGCGGCCGTTCGCTCGCGTATCGCTGAATTCCCCGGCTCCCGTCGTGACGCCCGTCACACTTCCGCGCTCCGCAATCCGCAATGCTAGGAGCGGAGACCGATCCATGTCCCTCCGCTTCCGCAATCGCATCGAAGCCGGCCGCACCCTGGCCGGGCACCTGACCGCCTACGCCGGCCGGAATGACGTGCTGGTCCTCGGCCTGCCGCGTGGCGGCGTCCCCGTCGCCGCCGAGGTTGCCCGCAGACTCGCCGCTCCCCTCGACGTCTTCGTCGTCCGGAAGCTCGGCGTTCCGGGCCATCCGGAGTTCGCGATGGGCGCGCTCGCGAGCGGCGGGATCCGGCTCGTGGACCCGAAAGTGGTCCGCGATCTCGGGGTGACCGACGAGGAGATCGAGCGCGCCACCGCGGTCGAGCTGCGCGAGCTGGCGCGGCGGGAGCGGACCTACCGGGCCGGCCGCGAGTTCCCCGAGCTCGGCGATCGCATCGTGATCATCGTCGACGACGGGCTCGCTACCGGCTCCACGATGCAGGCCGCGATTGCCGCGCTCCGGGAGAAGCGGCCCCGGAAGATTGTCGTTGCCGCCCCGGTGGCGGCGGCGGAGACCTGCGCGAAGCTCGGCCCGCTGGTCGACCAGATCGTCTGCGTCCGGACACCCGATCCGTTCCTGGCGGTCGGCCTCTGGTATGAGGATTTCTCTGAAACGACGGATGCGGAGATTCACGAGATCCTCGCGACGGCGGGCTCGCCGTCGGCTGCGGGGACCATGCAAGGAGAGCTGCGATGAAACGTGACGAGGGAATGGGAAGCCGCACGGGCACCCTGCTTCTGGCCGCCGGAATCGGCGCCGCCGTCATGTACTTCCTCGATCCGGGACGCGGCGCGCGACGCCGTGCGATCGCCCGGGACCGGACCCGCAGCGTGCTCCGGACCGGGGCGGACGAGCTCGAGCGACGGGCGGAGGACGCGCGGAACCGCGTCTCGGGCGCGCTGTCCACGACGCGGAGCCGCTTCCGGCGGGAAACGCCGGATGACGACCGGCTCGTAGCGCGGGTGCGCGCGGAGCTGGGACATCACACGGAACAGGCAGGGCACATCGAGGTGCTCGCCGAGAACGGGACCGTGACGCTGCGGGGCCGCATCCCGGAGGAGGAGCGCGGGGAGCTGCTGCGCGCGGCGCGGAAGGTCCGGGGGGTGCAGGAGCTCAGGGACGAGCTCGAGGTCGAGGTCAGCGGCAACGGTTCCACTGGAATCCCGGCCCGGGGGTGACACCATGGCCGGACGGAATGGCACGGAGCGCGAGGTGGTCGTCCAGGCCGGCGATACGCGGCTCGAGGGAACACTCGCCCTTCCTCCCGATCCCGGCGGCGTGGTGCTGTTCGCGCATGGGAGCGGGAGCAGCCGCTTCAGCCCGCGCAATCGTTTCGTGGCACGGATGCTCCGCTCGGCGGGCCTCGGTACGCTCCTGGTGGATCTCCTCACGCCGGACGAAGAGGAGAGCGATGCCTTCAGCCGGCGCTACCGGTTCGATATCGAGCTCCTCGCGGGGCGCCTGGCGGGCGTGATCGGATGGCTCAGGGAATTGCCGGATACCCGCGCGCTCTCCATCGGTCTCTTCGGCGCGAGTACCGGCGCCGCCGCGGCGCTGGTCGCCGCGGCACGGCGGCCCGCTGATGTGGGCTGTGTGGTCTCAAGAGGCGGACGGCCCGATCTCGCCGGAGACGCGCTCCCGGCGGTG
>DASTYH010000197.1:0-19723 GCA_035765075.1 Gemmatimonadales bacterium | reverse complement strand
AGCGCCGGCGGCACGATGGTCGTCTTCCCCGCCCCCGGTGGCGCCTGCAGCACGGCGACCCCCCGCTCCCGAAGGGCACGGGTGAGCGCGGGAAGCGCGGATTCCACGGGGAGCGGCATCGGGGAAATCTATCGGGTCGATTCCCGATCATGAGGAACCGCAGATTACGCAGATTACGCAAATTGACACGGCGTTTCCTGGGATATCCTTGCGATGGAATGGAACGCCGGGGAGTGAGGTGATCGGTAATCTCGAGTGTGCCTTCCCGTGCGACCGGCGATCCGGAGACCTATGCCGTCATCGGCGCAGCGATGAAAGTCCATCGCGAGCTCGGCTGCGGATTCCTCGAGGCGGCCTACCGGGAAGCGCTGCAGATCGAGTTTGCCTGCGAGGGAATCCCCTACCATTCGGAGCTCACCCTGCAATTGTCCTATCGGGGTCGCCCGCTCAAGACGACCTACAGACCCGACTTCGTCTGTTACGAGCGCGTAATCGTGGAGGTGAAGGCCCTTCGGAAGGTGACTGCCATAGAAACCGCTCAGGTCATCAATTACTCAAGGCCAGTCGCCTGGAAATCGGTCTGATACTCAACTTCGCCAGCCCCAGCCTCACGCACCTGCGGCTCGCACTGCAACCCACACAATCTGCGTAATCTGCGGTTTTCCTTCTTGTCGGGTCTCGATGTCCGGGACGGGTCTCCGCCCGGAAGGTGCACCGGGCCCACCCGGAGGGTACTTTTCGGGGGTGAAATACCCTCGAATGCTTGCCGCCGCCGCGCTCGTGCTCGGCGCCTGCCGGCCCGGATCGGACGCCCCGAGCGCCCTGCCGGGTGATGCGTCGATGCCCCTGGTCGAGCGGGGGGATGAGCCGCCGGTGGCGGTGAATGCGGTGTCGCCGGTGGTCTACCCGGAAGCGCTCGCGCGGGAGCGGATCGACGGCGTGGTGCTCCTCCGGCTCTACGCCGACTCGCTCGGCCGCCTCGTGGCCGACTCGACCCGCATCGCCGAGTCGAGCGGGTACCCGGCGTTCGATTCCGCGGCGCTCGCCGCCGCACCGGCGCTCCGGTTTGCGCCCGCACTGCGCCGGGGCATCCCGGTCGCCACGGCGTTCCTCCAACCGATCCACTTCCGCCACCCCTCGGACCAGCCATGAACCCCCAGCACCTCACGCCCTACGAGTCCGTCCTCGCGACCATCGGGTGGACGCCCCTCATCCGCCTCGCGCGCGTGGGCAGCGGCATCCGGACCCCGGTGTACGGGAAGGCGGAGTACGCCAATCCCGGCGGCTCGGTGAAGGACCGGATCGGGCTCGCCATCATCGAGGACGCGGAGCGGCGGGGCGAGCTCAGGCCGGGCGGGACGATCGTCGAGGGCACGAGCGGCAACACCGGAGTGGGCCTCGTCATCGCCGCGGCGCTCAAGGGGTACCGCTGCATCTTCACCATGCCGGACAAGATGTCCCAGGAGAAGGTGCGGCTCCTCAAGGCCTACGGGGCGGAAGTCGTCATCACCCCCACCGCGGTCCCTCCCGATCATCCCGACAACTACGTCATGAAGGCGAAGCAGATCGTGAAGGAGACGCCGGGCGCGATCCTCGCCAATCAGTTCTACAATCAGACCAACCCCGATGCGCACTACGCCACCACCGGCCCGGAGATCTGGGAGCAGACGGCGGGGAAGGTGACGCACTTCATCGCCGGCGCGGGTACCGGCGGCACGGTGAGCGGCGCCGGGAAGTTCCTCAAGGAGAAGAACCCCGCGATCCGCGTGATCGCCGGCGATCCCGTGGGGTCCCTCTATACCGGCTACGCCCGGACGAAGACGCTGGGGGAGGGCCACCCCTACAAGGTCGAGGGGATCGGGGGCGACAAGATCCCGACCACCGTCTGGTTCGACCAGATCGACGAATGGCGCCAGGTAGCCGACAAGCCCGCGATGGCGATGGCGCGCCGGCTGGCGAGAGAGGAGGGCCTCCTCGTCGGCGGGTCCGCGGGCCTCAATGTGCAGCTTGCCCTCGACGTAGCGCGCGAGGTGGACGACCCGGAGGCCGTGGTGGTCACGATCCTCTGCGACACCGGCGAGCGCTACCTCTCGAAGCTCTTCAACGACGAGTGGATGGAGGAGAACCAGCTGATCGATCGCGCGCCCGTCACCGTCGAGCAGCTCCTGGCCGCGCGCGTGAGCGAGGCGCCGGCGCTCGTGCAGGTGGCGCCGTCGTCCGCGGTCCGGCAGGCGCTCAACCTCATGGCCACCTGGGGCGTGAGCCAGATTCCCGTGATGGAGGACGATCGCTGCATCGGCGGCCTCATCGAGAACACGCTGATGACGCGCGCGCTCGCCCAGCCCGCGCTCCTCGACCGGCCGGTGCGCGAAGTGATGGAGCCCGCCTTTCCCGAGGTGGACGCCAGCTTCCCCGTCGATCGGCTCGCGCAGGCGCTCACCAGGGAGAGTCCCGCCGCGCTGGTGCGCCGCAACGGCGCGATCATCGGCATCGTGAGCCGGTACGACCTCCTGCAGCGGATGATCGGGCGGTGACGCGCACCGCCCATCGCGCTCACGGCCCGTTCCCATGCGCGTAACCGTCCTGAACGGCGGCACCTCCTCCGAGCGCGATGTCGCCCTCGCCTCCGCGGCCCAGGTGGTGCGCGCCCTTCGCTCACGCTCCCACGAGGTGGCGGTCGTGGACACGGCGCGGGGCCTCATCCCCGAGGCCGAGGAACCCGCCATGCTGGGCACGAAGGTGGGCGCGGAGCCGCCGTCCATCGAGCACCTGAGGGCGCTCGAGCGGGGGCTCTTCCTCTCGGGACTCGCCGCCCTCCCCGTCATTCGCAGCGCGGATGTGCTCTTCCTGGCGCTGCACGGCGGTCCGGGCGAGGATGGCACCCTGCAGACGCTCCTCGAGATGGTCGGCGTCCCCTACACCGGCAGCGGCCGGCTCGGCAGCGCGCTGGCGATGGACAAGGACATTTCCAAGCGGCTCTTCCGGTACGCCGGGATCCCTACCGCCGACTGGGTCATGGCCCCGGCATCCGTCGCGGAGGTCGAGCAGACCATCGGGTGGCCGGCGGTGGTGAAGCCGTCCAAACAGGGTTCCACCGTGGGGCTCACGGTGGTGAGGGAACCCGACGAGTTTGCCGCCGCAGTCGAGCTCGCGGGCCGTTACGACGATGAGGTCATGATCGAGAAGTTCGTGCCGGGCCGTGAGTTGACCGTGGGCATCCTGGAGGGAACGGCGCTTGCAGTGGGGGAGATCATCCCGCGGCACGAACTTTTCGACTATGAATGCAAGTACACCCCCGGGATGTCCGAGGAAGTCTTCCCGGCGGCACTCCCGGAGGGGGTCGCCGGGGAATGCGGGCGGCTCGGCCTCCTCGCCCACGAGGCGCTCAAGCTGGGCGGCTACTCCCGGGTCGATTTTCGCTTGACACCGGAGGGCGGGCTCTTCTGTTTAGAGGTGAACACCCTCCCCGGGATGACGGCCACGAGCCTCATGCCTCAGTCGGCCGGCGCCCGGGGGATCGATTTTCCGGAGCTCTGCGAGCGCATCTGCCGCGCCGCCCTGTCCCGGCACCAGTGACCAGCAGCGAGTGACCAGCGACGATTAGCCGGCGAGCTTCGTGAGCCTCCTTCCGTACCCCCGCGTGACGCCCTGGGTGGGCCGCCTCATCGCCGCCAACGCGGTGGTGCTGCTGCTCATGCAGACGCTCTTCACGTCACCGGAGCTCAGCGCGGCGCTGGCGTTCGACCCCGCGGCGGTCACCGCCCGGCCGTGGACCTTCGTCACCTACTTCTTCGTCCACGGCGGACTCTTCCACCTCGTGGCCAACAGCCTCGTCCTCTTCTTCTTCGGCACCGCCGTGGAAAGCCGGATGGGGAGCCGTGCGTTCATCACCTACTACCTCTACTGCGG
Organism: Gemmatimonadales bacterium; assembly: GCA_035765075.1. Classification (GTDB taxonomy): domain Bacteria; phylum Gemmatimonadota; class Gemmatimonadetes; order Gemmatimonadales; family GWC2-71-9; genus CAMLLJ01. Next base: position 15,814 of record DASTYH010000197.1, on the reverse strand, counting down.
TGTCTGCGCCGCGGTGTTCTGCTGGCTGCTGAGCTTCGTCCACGACGTCAATCCCTTCATCGGGGCGTCGGGCGCGGTGCTCGGCGTATCGGTGGCGTTTGCCCTCTACTGGCCCGATGCCCCGGTCTACGTCTTCCCGCTCCCCTTCCCGGTGCGGGCACGGACCCTCGTCATCGGGCTCCTGGCGCTCGACGTGACCTTCGCGTGGCTCCTCCCCGGCGACGGCATTGCCCACGAGGCGCACATCGGGGGCGCGATCTTCGGCTTCCTCTACTTCCGGCTCCAGGCGCTCTCACGGCCCGAGCCGGCCACCACGCGCCGCGCCGAGCGCGTGGTGATGGTGCAGTCGGGGGCCTACGAGGCGCCCGAGCCGCGCCGCCGCCCGTCCCCGGCCCCGCGCAGCCGGCCGCGAAAGGAACCGGACGCCGCCGCCGCGGAGCTCGATCGCGTGCTCGACAAGATCAGCGCGGAGGGCATCTCGAGTCTCACGCCCGCCGAGCGCCGCTTCCTCGACGAAGTCTCCCGCCGGAAGCAGAATCTGCACTGACGCTCTTGCGTCGCCCCGCGCCGATCTCTTATCATGGCGCGTGCTCATCAATCTCGTTCCATCCTTCCTCGCCGTTCTCGACGCCGACGATCCCGAGGCCGCCTGGGCACGGTATCGTGACGCGCATCGCCCCATCCTCGACGCCTACTGGCGCAACTACGTCCTGGAGCCGGACACCGCCCAGGCGGAGGATGTGATCGCCGCGGCGCTGCGCGCCGATCGGAGCGACCTCCGCGCCCTCCTCGCCGCGCGCACTGTGGTGCAGCTCGCCGAGGAGGCGATGGAGCGCGCGCGCGAGGTGCTCCGGATCGACCGGCCGGTGGACTGCTACCTGATGGTCGGCATGGGTGCGGCAAACGCCGGCGAGCTCGTGGTCGGAGGGCGTGCGGCCATCTTCCTCTGCCTCGAGCACTTCACGGGGAAGGCAAACCCGGAAACGTACGGCATGGGCCTCTCCCCCGACCTGATTCCGGTCTGGATCGCCCATGAGATGGCGCACGCGGTGCGCTACACCTCGCCCGCGAGCGCGAGCTCGCTCCGGCGCCTCGTGGCGGATGACGGCGGCTACTACGATTTCTGGATGACGGGAAGCCGCGCGACGCTGCGGGAGCTGCTGATCAACGAAGGGCTGGCGGTCCATGCGGCGCAGGCCGTGGCGCCGGGCTTCGATCCGGCCGACTACTTCGGCTATCCCCGGCGGCAGTACAATCGGCTCCGGGAGATGGAGGCGTTCCTCACGCGGATGATGGCGCCCGAGCTGGACCTGAGCGGTCTCGGGCTCCGCCTCCGCTATCTCACCGGCGGGATGAGCCCCTCGGCGCGACTCGTGGGGGGACGGGTGATCCCCGAGCGCGCCGGCTATTACATCGGCTACCGCATGGCGGAAGCCCTCGTCGCCGAGCGGGGCATCGCCGACGCCCTTCGCGCCTCCACCGAGGAATTCCAGGCCGCCGAGGCCTCGGCGCGGGGGATGCAGACGGCGTAAAGACGGTAGACGGGGGTATCCAGCGCGCCGCGGGTTTCCCGCCTGCCGTCTACTATCTACTGTCTACCGTCTCCTCGAGATCCCTCACCCACACATTCCTGAACCGCACCTTCTGTCCGTGATCCTGCAGGCCGAGCGGGAGGCGGTCGGCGTGACGCTCGTACGGCGGGCGCGAGCGGTGGCCGGTCGGTCCCGTGAGCGCGACATGATCGTGCACCAGGATCCCGTTGTGCAGGACGGTCACGCGGGCCGGCGACTCGAGCTTCCCGTCCGGCCCGAAGCGCGGCCGCCGGAACACGATGTCGTAGCTCTGCCACTCCCCCGGTTGCCGGCTCGCGTTGACGAGCGGCGGGTACTGCCCGTAGATCGCGGCGGCCTGCCCATCGGCGTAGGTGCGGTTCCGCCAGGAATCGAGGACCTGGATCTCGTAGCGGCCCATGAGGAAGACGCCGCTGTTGCCGCGGTCCTGTCCGTCCCCGTCCGCCGGAACCGGCGCCATCCATTCGATGTGCAGCTGGACGTCGCCGAAGGAGCGCCGGGTGCGGATCGACCCGGTGCCCGGCACCACCTCGACGACGCCGTCGTCGACGCGCCATCCCGCCGGAGTCCCCCGCGCGGTCTCCCAGGCCGACAGGTCCTGCCCGCCGAAGAGGACGACGGCATCGTCGGGTGGCGCGCCCGGCGACCGGGCGGGCGCCACCACCGGCGGCGGCGGCCGATCGGGGTCGTGCACCGCCCACGCCTCCTGCGCCGCCGAGGGCGCGGCGGCCCCGGGAAGGGCGAGCACCACGATGCCGCACCACGTCCATCGTCCCATCTCGCTCCTCCTCCCGAGACATTACCTTCCGGTTGACCCCTCCACTTCCACCGCCAGCGACGGCCATCAGCATGCCGGACGAGATCGTGCCCCGGACCACCGTCACCTGGAAGCCCTCGGGTCCCTACATCATCGAGGGGCCGGTGGAGATCCGGGACAACAACGGCGATCCCCTCGAGCCACCCCCGGCAAAGATCCCCGGCCAGATCAAGCTCTGCGGCTGCGGGCTTTCCCGATCGAAGCCCTTCTGCGACGGCAGCCACAAGCGCTGAGTCACTTCCCGACGCAGAAGCTCAGGAACACCCGATCCAGCACCTCTTCCAGGTCCACCGCCCCGATCAGCTCGTCCAGCGCGAGCGTGGCGAGCCGCACGTGATGCGACGCGAGCACCGGATCGCCTCCTGAATGGAGGTGCGGCTCCGCCGCCGCGAGCTCGTCGGCCGCGCGGGCGAGCGCCGCGCGGTGCCGCTCGCGCGAGAGCGCCGGCTCGAGGTCTGCGAGCGCCGCACCCGACCCGAACACCGATTCCACCACGGCCCGACGGACACGCTCGAGCCCATCCCCGGTGAGGGCCGATACCGGGATGCCGTTGCCGGACGGCTCGGGCGCCAGGTCCGACTTGGTGCGCGCGAGGATCGTTCGCGGTCCGAGGATCTCCGCGTCTTCGGGCGTGGGCGCTCCTGCCTCGACGCAGAGGATCACGAGGTCGGCCGCCTCGAGCCAGCGCCGGCTCACCTCCACTCCCATCCGCTCGATCCGGTCCTCCGTCTCGCGGAGGCCCGCGGTGTCCACGAGCCGGATCGGCCAGCCGTCGAAGGTGGTGGGGGATTCGATGGCGTCCCGCGTCGTGCCGGCGATCTCGGTGACGAGCGCGCGGTCGCTTCCGAGGAGGGCGTTGAAGAGCGACGACTTGCCGACGTTGGGCTGACCGGCAAGGACCACGAGCGCGCCGTCGCGGAGCCGCTCCCCCGCCGGCGCCGTGGCGAGGAGCCGCTCGACCTGCGCGACCACCGCTTCCAGCGCGGTCCGGAGCCGCGCCGGCGACACCGGGCCGTCGTCCTCGTCCGGGAAATCGATGTCGTACCCGAGGAGCGACTGGAGCTCGACGAGTGCGGTGCGGAGCTCGCCGATCCGATTGGAGAGATTGCCGTCGAGCTGCGCGAGCGCCCGCCGGGCCTGGAGGGGGGCCGTCGCGTCGATCAGGTCGCCGACCGCCTCCGCCTGCAGGAGATCGAGCCGGCCGTTCAGCACGGCGCGGCGGGTGAATTCTCCCGGCGCCGCCGGCCGGGCGCCCGCGGCGTGGAGCGCCTCGAGGAGGCGGGCGGGCGCGACGAGCCCGCCGTGACAGGAGAATTCGACGAGATCGTCGCCGGTGTAGCTGTGGGGAGCGGGGAACACGGTGTAGAGGCCGCGGTCGAGGGGCGTGCCGTCCGCCGAGACGAACGTCGCGAGCTGCGCCAGCCGCGGCTCCGGACGGAACGCAGGCACGATCCGCGCGGCGATCGCGAGCGCGCCCTCGCCGCTCAGCCGCACCACCGCCACCGCCGACCGCCCCGGCGGCGTGGCGAGTGCGGCGATGGGGTCCGAGAGCATGCTACCTCCCTGGCTTCTTCGTCCGCACTTCCACGATGGCCCGCGCCGCGCGCTTCTTCCGCTCGCGCGCCAGCAGCCACTGCTGCGGGATGCTCGCGATGTTGCTCACCGCGTAGTAGAGGTTGAGGCCCGAGGCGAAGTTGATGAAGAGCACCGTCATCATGACCGGCATGATGTAGAGCATCATCTTCATCTGCGGATTCGGCTCCATGCCGGCCTGGCCCACCTTGCTGAGCACGTACATCGACGCGCCCATGACGAGCGGGATGATGTAGTACGGGTCCTTCTGCGCCAGATCGGGGAGCCAGAGGAACGACTGGCCGCGCAGCTCGATCGCATTCTGGAAGACGAAGAAGAGCGCGAAGAGCACCGGCATCGGGAGCAGCATCGGCCAGCACCCGCTCATCGGGTTGACGCCGTACTCCTTGTAGAGCCGGAACATCTCCTGCTGCAGCATCTGCGGGTTGTCCTTGTACCGCTCCTGCGCCGCCTTCAGCTGCGGCTGCATCTCCTGCATCTTCATGTTGGCCCGCATCGCCTTCTGGTTGAGCGGCCAGAGAATGATGCGGACGAGGATGCCGAAGAGCACGAGGACGACGCCGTACGCGAGGTTCAGGTTCTCGTGCATCTGCACGAGCAGCCACCGCACCGGCACGGCAAAGAAGCGGACGACGGTCCGGAAGCCCGGCCATCCGTAGGGATTGACGTCGTCGAAGTCGTGGCCCAGGGCGGTGAGGCGGTCGTACTCGAGCGGTCCGAGGTACGCCGAGTACCCGATCGCGCCCGAGGCGGGGAGCGGCATGGTGGCCACCACATGGACGTCCTCGTGGAAGCGCGTCTCCACCGGCGCCGCCACGGCGCGCACGCCGCTGATCCGCCCGCCCTGCCCCGCGGAGTCCACGGCGAACACCGCAGCCACGAAGTACTTCGACTTGACCGCCGCCCACTCGAACGGACCGCTCAGGACCGTCGTCTCGCCCGCGTCGAGGCTCCGGAAATCGGTGCGGTCGGCGCCGCCGGCGTCCTTCACCACCACGGCGTACGCCGAGAAGTTCTGCGCCGAATCCACCTCCGTATTGCGGATCCCGTGGCCCAGGTCCACCAGCACGAGTCCGCCGTCGGGCCCCACTCCGGAGACCCGGCCATTCACGGCGATGCGATAATCGGGGGTGAAGGTGTACGTCAGCTCGACCCCCATGCCCTCTCTCGCGCCCGTCAGGGTCAGCGACTGGGGCGCGCCGTCCACGGTCAGCTCCCTCGCGGAGGGCGTGAACACCCACTCCTCGAGCCGGACCGTGTCCTGTCCGATCACGAGCCGGGGCGCGAGGAGCCCGCTGTCCGTCCCGATCAGCTGCGACGGTCCCGTCTCCCCCGGCGCCATGGTGCGATACTCCGCCAGCGTCGCGGAAACGAACCGGCCACCCAGGGTGCTGATCGCGTAGGTGTACAGGGGCGACCGCACCAGGATGGTGTCGGCGGGGACGGCCTGCGGGATGGAGTCGACCGCCGGCGCACCGGTGCCGACCGGCGCGCCGACCTCCTGGGCGGGGCGAACGCCCGCGGACGGCGGGGCGGCCGCCCGGGGTGCAACGGCCGAGGTGTCCGCACCGCCCGCAGGCGCCGGCGCCGGCTTCCTGAGAAGGAAGGTCGGCGCGAGGGCAATCAGCATCATGAGCGCAACGGCCCAGATGACACGTCGGTCCATGGACTCAGTTCACCGGTTCAGGGAACAGGATCGAAGCCACCCGGATGAAACGGGTGGCATCGAACGAGGCGCCGCGCCGCAAGCCAGGACCCCTTGAGGGCGCCGTGCCGCTCGAGCGCTTCGAGCGCGTATTGGGAGCAGGAGGGATGGAAACGACAGCTCGGCGGGAGCGCGGGCGAGATCGCGATCTGGTAGCCCCGGACGAGGAGCATCAGGGCGCGGCGCGGGACCAGCCAGAGGCTCGGCACCGCTCACCGCGCGAGCGTGGCGTCGCGCCAGGCGAGGAGCTGGCGACGAAGGTCGGCAAAGGGCGCATCGTACGCTTCGCGGCGGGCCCGGATGATGAGGTCGGCGGCGGGCTGCATCGGCAGGATCTCCCGGCGCCAGATCTCCCGGAGCCGGCGGCGCAAACGATTGCGGGCCACCGCGGTCGCCCGGAACCGAGGAACGATCAGTCCCATGCGCGGATGGCCCGTTGTATTCTCGGCCCAGATCATATCGAGGTGCTCGGTCCGCCGGCGCCGGCCCCGAGCGAGGCAGCGGCGGATGTCAGAGGCCCGTGCGAGCCGGTTGGCCCGCGCGAGGCGCTCCGCTGGCGTCAGGCGCTCCCGTGCTTCGACGGCAGCGAGACCACCAGCCGCTTGCGACCCTTCTTGCGGCGGCGCGAAAGCACCGCGCGGCCCCAGCGGGTGGCCATGCGGGCGCGGAATCCATGCTTGGCGATCCGGCGCTTGTTGCGCGGACGGTACGACGGCTTCATCGGGGCTACCCTCCAGTGAGCCCGGAAACCTAGTCAGGGCATGGGGGTGGGTCAAGCGGGAGGCAGTCGGACGGTCGGACCGTCGGACGGTCGGACCGCAGGTCGCGTTGGCGACACGACGAGACCCGGAATGCTTTCTTCCGACCGTCCGACCGTCCGACCGTCCGACCAGTTTTCGCCGATTGACTTTTCCACAACGCGCCCGTAACATCTCCTGCCCTTGGATCACCCTACCAATTCGTTGAGTGTAGATGCAGCCGTCCGCCAGGGAAGTCTGGAAGCGCGTTCTTGAGGAAGCGCAGCAGGAACTTCCCGATCACACCATCCGCACCTGGCTCGAGCCCACGGAAGCCATCGCCCTCGAAGAGGGACGGCTCGTGGTCGGCGCGCCCGACCAGTTCGCCGTCGAGTGGAACGAGTCGAAGCACGCCGACATCCTCTCGCGGCTGGCGGAGCCGGTAGTCGGACGCCCCACCTCGATCGTCTTCCGGGTGCTCGAGGACCGGCAGAAGCGGCCGCAGATGGACTTCTTCGTGGCTCCGGCCCCGCCGTCGGCCACGCCCGCCGTGACGGCCAACCCGAGCACGCAGCCGCTCAACGAGCGCTACACGTTCCAGCACTTCGTCATCGGCAAGTCGAACGAGCTCGCCGCCGCCGCGGCCCATGCGGTGGCCGAAGCCCCGGGGAAGACCTACAACCCCCTCTTCATCTACGGGGCCACCGGGCTCGGCAAGACCCACCTCATGCAGGCCATCGCCCACACGGTCTGCCAGAAGAACCCCGAGACCCGCGTGCTGTACGTGGGGGCCGAGCAGTTCATCAACGAAGTCATCGAGAGCATCCACGGCCGGACGATGCCGGAGTTCCGCCGGCGCTACCGGAGCGACGTGGACCTCTTCCTGGTGGACGACGTCCATTTCCTCGAAGGCAAGGAGATGACCCAGGAGGAGTTCTTCCACACCTTCAATGCGCTGTACGAGGGGAACAAGCAGATCGTCCTCACCTCGGACCGGCCGCCGAAGGAGATCCCGGGCCTCGAGGCGCGGCTCGTGAGCCGCTTCGAGTGGGGGATGGTGGCCGACATCGGTCAGCCGGACCTGGAGCACCGGATCGCCATCCTCCAGAAGAAGCAGGAGCAGGACCACCTGGAGCAGACGATCCCGGACGACGTCCTCCGGTTCATCGCCGAGCACGTCCGCTCGAGCGTGCGGGAGCTCGAGGGGTGCATCATCAAGATGCTTCTCTACGCCTCCCTCAAGCACAAGGAGATCTCGATCGAGCTCGCCCGGGAGGCGCTCTCGGACAAGATCCGCGCGGGCGAGGCCGAGGGAGAGGCGCGGCCGCTGCCGACGATCAACCGGGTCCAGGAAGTCGTCGCGCGGCGCTGGGGCGTGACGCCCGAAGGGCTTCGGAGCAAGGCGCGGATCAAGACGCTCACGGTGCCGCGGCAGATCGCCATGTTCCTTGCGCGCGACCTGCTCCAGATGCAGCTCGTCGAGATCGGCCAGGCCTTCGGCGGTCGCGATCACTCGACTGTCATTCATAGTGTCGACAAGGTGACGCGACAGATGGCGCGCGATCGCATCTTCCGCGATCGGATCGAGCACGCTCGCCAGGAGCTCACGGCGGCGGACTGACGCCGTCGGGCGCCGCCGCGCGGCGGCAATCCCCATTTGCTTCCACGCGTGGATATCGCGTGTGTTGGGAATCTCGACGAGCGTGGGGAACCGGGGAGAAACGGCGAGGATCTCCGCATGGCACACAGTGGTGCGCACGACGATGTGCGGGGTAACCGCCACCCGTGAATGCCGGTTGGCGCGCCACTCCACATTTCCAGAGACTCTACTGCTACTGCTAGTTTATTAAATGGTCTGGAAGTATCTGTTTATAGCATCCCGAGGAGACGCATGAAGTTCACGATCACGCGGGAGCAGTTGCAGGAAGGACTCGTGGCAGTCGCGGCGAGCGTGCCTTCGAAGACGACGCTGCCCGTGCTGTCGAACATCCTGGTCGAGGCGACGAAAGACGGGATCCGGCTGTCGGGCACCGATCTCGACATCGCTGTCGCCACCACGGTGAGCGCCTCCGTGGACCAGGAGGGTGCCATCACCCTCCCGGCGCGCAAGCTCGTCGAGATCGTGCGCGAGCTGCCCAGCGCGTCCATTCGCGTGACCGCCGCCGGCGAACAGCGGGTCACGATCGAGTGCGGTCGCTCCCGCTTCCGCCTTCTCGGTCTGCCGAAGGAGGAGTTCCCTGCCTTCCCGGCCGTCAAGTTCGACAAGGCCTGGCACGCCACCTCGGGCGACCTGCAGAAGCTCATCGCGCACGTCGCCTTCGCGGCGAGCACCGAAGAGAGCCGGCCCATCCTGAACGGTGTGCTCTGGGAGCTCCGGCCGGAGCGCATGCGCATGGTGGCCACCAACGGGCACCGGCTCGCGCGGATGGACGTGCCGGCCACCGCCGGCAGCGGGGCGCAGGCCGACCTGATCGTCCCTCCCAAGGCGCTGGAGCAGATCCGCCGGCTCTTCGGGTCGGACGAGGAGGTCGAGATCGCCAGGAGCGAGAATCACCTGGGATTCCGCTCGCGGACCACGCAGATCTTCACCCGGCTCATCGAGGGTCCCTACCCCAACTACGAGCAGGTGATCCCGCGGGAGAACGACAAGTCCGCCACGGCGGACAAGTCGGCCCTCACCTCCGCGCTTCGCCGGATGAGCATCGTCGCCAGCGACCAGACCCACCGGATCCGGATGGCCTTTGCCAATGGCTCATGCAAGCTGTCGGTGCAGACGCCCGATCTCGGCGAAGCGCAGGAAGAGGTCACGGTGAGCTACGACGGGGACCCGCTGGAGATCGGCTTCAACGCCTCCTACATGCTCGAGATCCTCAAGTACATGCCGACCGACGAGGTCCGCATGACCTTCAAGGCGCCGGAGCGGGCCGCTACCTGCGAGCCCGTCGGGTGGGACGACCCGGCGAGCTTCCTCACTCTCGTCATGCCCCTCAGGCTGGTGGACTGAAGTCCTCCCGGCTCACTCCGCCGTTCATCTCCAGGCGCTCGACGGCACGGTCCGCCGGGGTGGTCGGACGCCGCTTCGCGGCCCGGTGCTCGCGCCACCGGAGCGACGCATTGTTCCGCAGGTCATCGAGGGTGTGTCCGATCCACTCCCGCGTCTCGCGCCCTCCCTGCGGCGTGATCAGCGCTGCCAGCGCGGCGCCAGCCACGGTGCCGAGGGTCGCGTAGAGCGCGCCCCGGTCGCTCGACGCCTCCCGCTTCCCCACTCCGCCCCGCTCCCGCAGCCGCTCGCCGATCTCGAGCTCGCGGACCCTCCGTGCCACCTGGTGGCGGGTCCGCCGGCCCCCGTCGCTGGTGAGGTAGAGCGCGACGCCGGCGCCCACCGCCGCAGCCAGCGCAAGCGCCCCGAGCCCGCGCGTCCGGGACTCGGCTTCGAGTGGGGTATTCTCCAGGCTCCATCCATCGAACTCGCCCATGTCGGCATCTCCCGAGAGACGTGTAGGGATCCATTCTGTCCCTCCGGCGTCGGGCCGGCTGTGACCCGCCACACACGAGCTTCGATCTAGAAGACGGTGCTGTCCCCTGAATCCGCGCCGGGAGGGGGAGGCGCGGCGAGCGTATCGAGCACCGGCATCGGAATGCTGTCGCGGATGTCCGGCAGCGGCTCGAGGTCGGCTGGCGGCGTCTCGGCGACCGGGGGCACTTCCAGCCGCTCGCCCCCCATGCGCCGGAGGATCAGCGCCTGCCGCCAGCGCATCCGTCCCGGGCGGTGGGATGGGTTGGAGAGGAGGGGGAACGGCAGCGTGCCGGCGAGCGCAGCCGCCTGGCTGCGGGAGAGTCGCCGCGCGGGGCGGTCGTAATAGGTGCGGCTCGCATCCTCGACTCCCCACACGCCATCGCCGAGCTCGACCACGTTGATGTAGAGCTCGAGGATCCGGCGTTTGGGAAGGGCGAGCTCGAGGCGATACGCGGTCACCGCTTCCTTGAGCTTCCGGAGCGGGTTGCGGGACGGGGAGAGGTAGAGGTTCTTGGCGAGCTGCTGGGTGATCGTGCTCGCCCCACGCAGCGCCTCCCGCCGCTGCCAGATGCCCGCCAGGGCGCGGGAGAGCTCGGCCACGTCACGCGGCGCAAGCCAGGAGAAGCCGTCACGGCGATATCCGAGGGCCCGGCGGACCTCGACGTAGTCGATCCCTCGATGCTCCCAGAACCGGTGGTCCTCCCCGATCAGCACGGCGCGCACGAAGAGCGGCGAGACCGAGTCGAGCGGGACGGGCGTGTAGCTCCCCCCGCCCCGCATCCGCATGAAGGCGGTCTCCTGCGGGAAGTGCGTCCGGTACCAGAGCGGCGGGGGCCAGATGGCAAACAGCCACAGCGTGAAGAGTGCTGTGGCTGCGGCCAGGCCGAGAAGGAGACGCCGGATCAGCCGCACACGCTCAGCGCTCGCCGAGCGGCGAGATCCGGATGGTGCCGGTCTGCACGGCTTCGATCGACTGGCCCACCTCGGGCACCGTGATCGTCACCTCGTTGGTTTCCACGCCCTCGAGCCCCGCCGGGCGCCCGTTGATACCGAGGAAATGGGTGAAGCGCCTCGTGCCCTTCGAGGTCATCTGCAGCTGGCGACCGAGCTGGGAGCCGGACCCTTCGCGGGTGAACGTCCCCGTCGCCACGATGGGCAGCACCGACTCGCCCCGCCGGGTGGCGGGATTGCCGGCGGCGTACTGCATGATCGCGTGCTCCCGCACGTCGAAGTTATCCGCCTTCGTCGGCGCGTCGGTGGTATCGCTCCAGCGGGCGCCGGCGCGGATCGAATTGCCGGGAAGTCGCGGAAAGAGGAGCTGGAGCAGCGCGCCGACCTGGTCGCCGATGGCGCTCTCCCGGTCGGGGTCGATGTCGGTGAGCTCGCCGTCGGCCGCAACCCGGGCGGTCCAGCGGGTGCCGCGGGCGCTGTCGAGCGAGGCGGCGGGAACGGGCGTTCCCGTAACCTCGAGCGAGTCGAGCGCGATCGCCGCCGTGAGCCCGTCCCCGCGCGCCTCGGTCACGACCGTAAGCCACGCGCTCCGCACGAACGCCTGCTGCTGGTCGGTCCCGTCCGGCATCTTCACCGCCAGCGTGTCGTACCGGTCGATTCGGAAGCGACTCTCGCCGGCAGCGTAGCTGATCTCCCGGCCGCGCCCCTCCGAGGGCTCGGCCTCGGCCGGGCCGGCTGCCGGTGCGGGGCCCGGCACCGGCCCGGGGGCGCGCTCCGGCGGCGTGCTCGACGCGCAGCCGCCGAGGAGGGCGGCGAGGGTGAGAAGCCGCTTCACCGGAGCAGCGTGATCGTGACCGCGGAGACGGTCGCCATCGGGATCGGCTCGGGGCTCTGCGGCAGGGTGATCGTCATGCTGCCGTTGTCGTTGAAGGTCCCGTCCACCAGGTAGCCCTCTCCCGCGCGCTGGAAGGTGCCCTCCTGCGTGCCCGTCCCCTCGAAGACGATGCCCGCGTCGTTGGCGCCCGCCACCGAGTACGAGCCCGTCACGTCGAGCTTCATCGTCCGGACGCCGCCGACCGTGGCCCCTTCGCTGGCCTTGTAGTTGGTGGTGGTCCGGCGACTCGTCGGCATTCCGTTCGTCGTATCCGCCGATTCGGTCGTATCGCTCCACGCCTCGCCCGGCTTCGCGGCGGGCTTGACCGGCGGAAAGAGGCTGGCCACGAGGCCCCGGAGCGCGGTGGGCGCCGGGGTCGAATCCGCGGCCTTCTCGGAGAAGTTCACCAGCTTGCCATCGGGGCCGATGAAGCCGGCGCCGGAGGCGCCCCGGGCGCGCCCCAGCACGGCCACGATGGTGGGCTCCGCATCGGGATCGGCCACGAGCGAGTCGAGATGCGCACGCACGGTCCGGCCGGCGGCGCTGTCATCGAGTACCACAGTGAGGTATGCGGAGTAGCCCATCACGACCTTCTGTTCGCCCTGGCCCATAGCCGAGGCGTCCACGGTCTGTTCCATCCGCTGGACGATCTTGTATCGAAGGGTCGTCGGTGCCGCGGCATCACCGATCGGGAGCAGGAACGCGCTGGAGGCCAGGGCCGCGAGCGTGAGAGAACGGCGATGCATATTCCTCGAGGGGCTGAGGTCTCGGGGCGGGACCAGCTCCCACCCCATCCGGGCACATCCCGGGCATGGGAATACTACGCAACGACCCCCAGGTGTGCACCTGGGGGCCGTCGCAAGGGTCGGGCCGTAAGCCGAGTTCTGTTCCGCCGCACCGAAGTGCAGGGGATGGTCATCTGTCTGGGACGGTCGTCGCCGACCGCCTCGAGCAGCCTACCCGCGGCTCCCCGCTTGCGCGGGGTTGTCGGTGTGGGTCACACCTCGCCGCTTATTTGGCCTTGCTCCGACTGGGGGTTGCCGTGCCACCGCTGTTGCCAGCGGCGCGGTGGGCTCTTACCCCACCGTTTCACCCTTACCGCGTTGCCGCGGCGGTCTGTTTTCTGTGGCCCTGTCCGTCGCCTCGCGGCGCCCAGGCGTTACCTGGCAGTCTACCCGTTGGAGCTCGGACTTTCCTCGGACACCCGAAAGCGCCCGCGACCATCGCATCCGACCCCAGGTTGAATCTAATGCGGAGGACGGCCTGAAGGGAGGAGACGGAAAGACGGAAGTGGCTGCATGCATTCGCATTCCGGCGCCCGCCGGGCTGATCGTTCCGTCCTTCCGTCCTTCCGTCCTACGAAACCGCCTCCCCCAGCGCCGCGAGACCGAGTCTCGCCTGGCGGACATAGGGCTCGAGGGCGGGGTCGGCTTCGCTCCACTGCGCGAGGACCCGCTCGTACTCCGCTCGCGCCTCACGCACGTGTCCCAGCTTGGCATGGACGGCCGCCCGGAGGAGCCGGACCTGGCCCACCATCCCCCAGCGCGGGTCGAAGCCCCGCGAGGCGGAGACTTCGGGCTCGAAGGTGGCGAGGAGATCGAGCGCCGTCTGGTAGTCGCCGAGGAGGTAGTGCGCTCGCGCGGCGAGGGGCCGGCGGTAGGTGAGATAGCCGGTCTTCCGCATGAGGGTGTCCGGCGCAGTCAGGACCCGCCGCGCCGTGGCGGTATCGTCCCGGCGCAGCGCGAGCAGGGCCTCGACTTCCCGGGCCGGCGGCTCGCCGGTGAGTGCGCGAAGCTCGACCAGCGCGGTCGTGTCGCCCTCGAGCCCGGTGAAGAGTCCCACCGCCGCAGCCGCTCCACTCGCCACCAGCGGCTTCCGCCGCTCCGGCGGCACGGTGCGCGCCGCCTCCGCCGCGCTCTGCCAGACCCGGCGCATGGCACTCGCCGGCGCGCCGGTCGCCGCGTACAGCTGCCCCAGCGCGGTGCGACCCCAGTGATCGCCCCCGCCTCCCGGTCCGGTGACCGAGGGATACACCGTCTGCCGGACCCGGTCCGCCAGCTCGATGGCCCGTTCGGCGTTCTCCAGGTCTCCCTGGTAGGCGAAGACGTTGGCGGCGGCGCTCAGGTCGCCGAGCACCGTGGGCGTCCCCTCGACCGAGCGGAAGTCCTCGGGCGCCGTGGAGTCGAGTGCCGCGCGCAGGATGCCCGCGGCGCGGTCCACCTCGCCGGCGGCGAAGTGAACCCGCGCTTCCACGAAGGGGAGCTCGGGGTGACCCGGCGCGAGCTCGCGGAAGCGCGCGATCTCGCCGAGCGCTTCGTCGTAGTCCTGGGCGGCGATGTAGGCATCCACCAGTGCGCCGTTCGCGCGGGCGGCCGTGGGCTGGGTGGCAACCCACCGGCGGGCGAGGTCCACGACTGCGGCCTGCGCCCGCTCCGCCGCGACTGCCCGTCCCGCGCTGTCAATCAGGAAGCGCCCCCGGGGATCCCGCGTCGTGGCGAAGGAGTCCGCGCTCACCAGAGCGATGAACGCACCCGTCCGCGACGCCTCGGCCAGCATGAACTCGATGTGGTCGTACGCCAGCGCGTATTCCGGATCGAGCGCGAGGGTCCGCTGGAAGGCGCGCAGCGCTTCCGTCATGTTCGCCGCCCGATTGGCGCCCATGTCGTGGAACCATGCCTCGCCGAGGCCGTACCAGGCATCGATGTCGGTGCTGTCGCGGGCGAGGAGCCCCTGATAGAGCGCGCGCGCCTCCGGCAGCTCGTTCTCGATGAAGGCCCGATAGGCGCTGATGATCGTACGCTCGTGCACCGGCAGCGCGCCCGCGTGGGCCACCGCGCGGATCATCGCGCTCGCGCTCGCGGAATCCTCCGGCCCCGCCAGCCATCCCCGCGTCAGGGCGAACTTGTAGTACGCGAGGCCGAACGTCGTGTCGATCTCGGTGGCCCGGCGGAGCGCCCGCTCCGCGGTGGCGAGATCCCAGCCGTTCAGGGCGTCCACCCCGGTGAGGTACGCCCGGAACGCCTCGAGCGACGACGTTGTCGCCTGCGCGATGTCCGTCCGGATGTCCGCGGGCGCCCCCGAGAGATCGAGCAGTCGCACGGCCAGGTCATCGTAGGCCGTGCGGATCTCGCCGCTCCTGGGCACCGCTGCCGTGGCCGTTTCCAGCCGGCGTCCGGTCGCGACGTCGAACACCCGCGCCACGACGAGCAGGGAATCCCCCGACTGGTCGAACTCGCCGAGCACCACCGTCCAGACGCCCGCCTCCCGCGCGAGCCGGCGCGCCATGTCGAGCCCGACATCCTCCCCATGGTCGATCCCGGCGCGCCGGAAGAGATCGTGCATCCGCTCGTTGTCGACGACGTGCAGGTCCTCCCACTGCGAGAGGTTGAGCGCGAGCATGCTCACGCTGCCGTCCCGGAGCCACTCGATCGACTGGTCCTGGCGCAGGTTGGTGAAGGGAAGCACCAGGAACGAATGGCGCGGGTCCACGCCCGCGGGCGGCCCGTCGGTACGGCCGGCGAGCGCGAGCGCCGCCGCGGCAATCCCGACGGCGCCGACTGCCGCCGCGATGCCGAGCCGCCGCCGCCGCGCCCCGGGCACCGGCATCTCGCCGCGCAGCGCCCGGCCGAAGTCCTCCCCCGTCTGCCATCGCGCCGCCGGCTGCTTCTCGAGCGCATGCATGATGGCGTCGGCCAGCGGCTGGGGCGTTTCCGGACGGAGCTTCCGGATCGGAGCGGGACGCTTGCCGATGTGCTGGGAGACCACCACCCGGTTCGATCCCTCGAACGGCGGGGCGCCGGTGAGCATTTCGTAGGCGACGACGCCGAGCGAATAGATGTCGCTCCGGGTGTCCACCTCTTCGCCGGAGGCCTGCTCGGGGCTCATGTACAGCGGAGTTCCGACGGCAACTCCTTCGCCGGTCACCGACGTGATGGTCGGATCGGAGGCGATGGCCCGCGCGATGCCGAAATCCACCAGCAGGGCGCGCCCCGATTCGCTGTCGAGCAGGATGTTCTCAGGCTTGATGTCCCGGTGGACCACGCCCGCCC
>DASTYH010000196.1:0-7621 GCA_035765075.1 Gemmatimonadales bacterium | reverse complement strand
GCTGGGGTTTGCCGGTGTCGTCGTCACCGACGCGATGATCATGGACGGAGCGTTCGTTGGCCGCAGCGAGGGTGCGGCGTACGTGCAGGCGATCACCGCGGGTGTGGACCTCCTCCTCTATCCGCGTCATCCCGGCCTGGCGCATCAGGCACTGACGAGCGCCCTGACCGAGGGTACGCTCAGCGGTGCGCGCGTGGAGGAGGCGCTGTCGCGCTACGAGGCGCTGCTGGCCCGGGCGGCAGGCGTGGTCGGGGGGATGCGTTCGCCGGGCGATGCCGGCGCGCTCCTCGCCGACCGACTCGTTGCTCAGGGACTCGTCCGGGGGGAGCGCCTCGCCCTGCGGCAGCCGATCGACCTGGTGGTGATCGACGACGATATCGGGGGCCCCTATCCGGCCAGTCCGAGCGACTGGACGGCGGCGGCGCTCGAGGAGGCCGGCGTCGAGCTGGGGCCGGGGGGGTCTCACGCGACCGGCTGCTCGTGGAGACCCCCGCAGCGGCGCTCATCGTGCTCTTTGCGCACCCCCGGCTCGCCGACGAGATCCCGAGCGATGCGCCGCTCCTCCTCGCCTGGCACCGGCAACGGCCGATGCAGGAGGCCGTGGCGCGCTGGCTCCTCGCGCGGCTCTGACCGCGCCGCTCAGGCCGGTTCCGCCGCCGCGTCGTCCGGCCGCCCCGCCCGGCGGAGGAGCGGAATGAGCGCAAAGGCGGGAAGCCCCAGGGCGAACGTCAGCAGGAAGTAGTTGGCGTAGCCGAGCGTCTCGGCGAGACTGCCCGATACCGCGCCCGCCGCGCTCCGGGTGAGCGCCAGCAGCGCGGAGAGCAGCGCATACTGCGTCGCGGCAAAGCGCCGCTCCGCCACCGACATCAGGTACGCCACGAACGCCGCCGTTCCCATGCCCGCCGCGAAATTCTCGAACAACGCCGCGCCGATGACCGGCGCCCGCGACTCGGTGAACGCCGCCGCCGCCCAGTAGCCGAGACTGGAGAAGGCCTGCACGGCACCGAGCGACCAGAGCGCAGTGGCGATGCCCCATTTGCTCGTCAGCATCCCGCCCAGCACCGCTCCGCCCACCGTTGCGATGATCCGGCCCGTGGTGAGGAAGGCGCCGATCTCTTCGAGCGTGAGCCCGCGATCCACCCAGAAGGGGCGCATCATCGGCTCGAGCAGCGCGATGTCCAGCTTGAAGAGGAGCGCGAAGACGATGACCGCGGCGATTCCGGGTCGGCGCAGGAGCTCGCGGATCGGCGTCCAGATGCCGGCGTGCTGCCGCTCGTCCGCACGGGTGGCCGGCATCGTGAACGACGCCGCGGCGAGCGCCGCCAGGATGACCGCACCGGCGGTGAAGGACGCGTCCCACCCCCAGCGGCCCGCGATCCAGATCAGCGCGCCCCCCGCCGCGAACATGGCGATGCGATAGAGCGCGATGCGCACCGAGTTGGCGACGCCGAGCTCCCGCTCGGTGGTGGACTCGATGGTGTACGCATCGATCGCGATGTCCTGCGTGGCGGAGAGGGTCACCATCAGCGCGAGGAGCAGCCAGAAGCCGGGCGCGATCGTCGCCACGTCGGCGTGGCCCACCACGATCGTGAGGATCGAAAGGCCGGCAAGGCAGGCGGTGATCCAGAGCCGGCGCGTGCCCACCCGGTCCACCAGCGGTGCCCAGAGGAACTTGAACGTCCACGGGAAGGTCACCGCGCTCACCAGGCCCACTTCGACCAGGCCGGCGCCCTCGGTGCGGAGGTAGACGGGGATCGTCTCGTTGACGAGTCCGAAGGGAAAGCCGGAGGCGAACGCCACCGCGCCGATCCAGGCCAGCCGGACCGACAGGGGCGACCGGAACGAGTTCACGCGTCCGGCGCGATCAGCTGAGGAGGAGTGCTGCCGCGAGCGCGGCGAGGATGACGACGGCGAGCAGGAGCACGTGGGGCGGGATCGCCCGGGGGGGCGGAGGCGGTGCGGTCAGCTCCTCGACCACGTCCGGCGTCTCGTGCTCGCCCGTATCCGGCTCGGTCCCCGCCACGGGGAAGTTCTGGTATCCGACCTCGCTGCCGTCGGGCTCGGGGAGCCCGTCGCCCTCGAAGCGAGCCGCCACGACGGTGATGTTGTCTGGGCCGCCGCGCTCGTTCGCAAGGTCGATGAGCGCGCTGCAGAGTGCGGGCAGCTCCGTCAGGCGACCGGCCAGCGCCGCGATCTCCTCCTTCCGGACCGATCCGGTCAAGCCGTCCGAGCACATGACGAGGATATCACCGCGCCGGAGCGACTGCTGGCTCAGGTCCACCCGTACGCGCGGATCGGGTCCGAGCGCCTGGAGTATGATGTTCCGCCGCTCGCTTCGCTCCGCCTCTTCCTCGGTGAGCTCCCCGGCGTCGACGAGGCGCTGGGTGAGGGACTGGTCCCGCGTCAGCTGGATCGCACGCCCCTGGCGCACGAGGTAGCCACGGCTGTCGCCGATCTGCGCCAGGATGAGGTCCGTGCCGAAGACGCCGCACAGCGTCACGGTCGTACCCATCCCCCGCACCTCGGGATGCTCCTGCGCATACGCAAAGAGCTCGCGATTGGCGAGCTCGACCGCTTCGCGGACCCGGAAACCGAAGCGCGCGGCGGAAACATCCGGATCGCTGGCCCACGCGGTGGAGAGATGGCGGTAGATGGCGTCGACTGCCATGGAACTGGCAAGCTCGCCCGCGGCGGCCCCACCCATGCCGTCGGCCACGACGAAGAGCGAGCCGCGCGGCCCGAGCTCGTGATCGCGCACATCAGGGAGGAGACTTGCCTTGCCGGTAGAGAGATCGGCCACGAGGAATGTGTCCTCGTTGTGATCGCGACTCTGGCCGAGGTCGGTCTTCCCGAAGACCGAGATCCGGAGGCGGCCCGTCAACGGGACTCCCCCGCGGAATCCGGAGACGGACGCGGAAGCGTGACCGGCGGGCGGGGGAGCGCGGCGGGGTCGCCGATGGGCGTGCCGCGCCGCGCTGCGGAGTCGCGCCGGGCGGAATCGCGCCGGAGGGAGTCGCGCCGGAGGGAGTCTGCCGCGGTCGCGCCGGCGGGCGCCGGGCGCGGAGGCGTATCGGCGCGCACTCGCGGCGGCGCACTGTCAGGCGGCGGCGTATCGGCCGCGGCGCGCACCGGCGGTTCTGTCGGGCCGCTGTCCGCGGATGGCGGCATCGCGCCCGCAGGCACCGCCGGTGTGCGCGCGGATGCAAAAAAAACGACCACCGCCGCGGCCACGAGGAGGAGACCTGCGATCAGGGGCACGGCCGTGCGCATCCGCTCAGTCACACACTCACCTTTCGGTGCCGGGGCAGGGGAGGAGTGAGGAATCTAGAAATCGGCGGGTGGAGCGTCAACGTCGGTTTGACCTAAGTTTTGATGGCTGTGTACCTTGAGTTCATGCCCTCCCGCATGCTCCCGCTCCTTGCAGTCGCTGCCCTCGCCGCCTGTGCCACCGCCGGCTCCGCGCCGAGCCCGGCCCCCGCCCCTTCGGCGTCCATGGCCAGAGGCCCGGTGGCCGACTCCCTCGCCGCGGCGGGCCGGCTGCCTCCGATCGATTCGGTCATCGGCCCGCTCGACCTCCGCGTACGGTATCCCGCCGAAGGGGCGGTAGTGGAGGCCGGTGACTCGACGTTCCTCTTCGGGACGACCGGAACCGGCGACGCGAGCCTCACCATCGACGGCGCGACCGTGCGTGTAGCGCCCAACGGTGCCTGGCTCGCGTGGGTCGGCCTCCCGCCGGACACCCTCATGCGGCTCCAGCTCCGCGCGGCGACGCCGACCGACTCGGAGGCGGTGACCCTCACGCTCCGTCGTCCCGCCCGCTTCGTTCCGCCGATGGCGGGGCTCTGGCTCGATTCCACCTCCATCACCCCCCGGGGCGACATCGTCTGGCCGGGGAATGAATACCTCATTCTGCGAATCCGGGCCGCCCCGGGCGCGGACGTCCGGCTCCGACTCGGCGACTCTCTGCTGGCCACCTTCACGCCCGATTCCCGTCCCGACGACCTCCCGTGGGGGATTCGCGCGTTCGACCGCGATACGCAGAACCTGGCGCGCACACGCGCGTCGGATCGCTATGTGGCGCTCGTGCGCGGGCGCTCGCTTCCCGATTCGGGCGCCGTGATCGAAGCGGTGCGCGGGGCGGACACCGTGCGGACGCCGTGGCGCGCTCGTGTCGCCCTGCTCGATACGATCCCGCGGACGCTCGAGCTCGACGATGAGGGGTCGCCGGGCGCCGACGGGATCACGATCGGTCGGGCGTGGCCGGGTGCGACGTACCACTGGTTCTGGCCGGCCGGAACCCGCGTGCGCGATGCGGGGCGGGTGAATGCCGATCAGCGGGTCGAGCTCGCGCCGGGGGTCTACGCGTGGGTGCCCGCCGCCGACGCACGGCCCGTTCCGGAGCCCGCGGGACCGTCCGTCGTCGGCTCGCTCACGCTCACGCCGCTCGCCGATCGCGCCACCCTTCGGATCCCGCTCAGTACGCCGGTGGCGTACGAAATCGCCGAGCACGATCGCACGCTCGTCATCACGCTGTATGGCGCGGTGGGGGACGTGAACTGGATCCGCTACGGCGCCGACGATCCGCTGGTCGCGGCCATGGCGTGGACGCAGGCGGCCGACGGCGTCCGGCTCACCGTCGATCTGAGCGAGCCGGTCTGGGGATTCCGCTCACGCCGGGACCGCGGTGACCTGCTGGTGGAGATCCGCCGCCCGCCGCCGATCCGCCGGGCGCATCCCTTTGCCGGCCTCGTGATCGCCGTGGATCCGGGACATCCGCCGGGCGGCGCGAGCGGCGGGACCGGCCTTACCGAGGCGGAGGCGAATCTCGGGGTGTCGCTCCTCCTGCGCGACCTGCTGGAGGAGGCGGGCGCCACCGTCGTCATGACGCGCACCGGCGATTCCGCCGTGGGGCTCGCCGAGCGGCCGCGGCTCGCCGAAGCGGCCGGCGCCCACATTCTCATCTCCGTCCACAACAACGCCCTGCCCGACGGGGTCAATCCCTTCCCCAACAACGGGACGAGCGTCTTCTACAACCATCCGCGCAGCATTCCGCTCGCCCGCGCGGTCCAGCGCGAGCTCGTCCGGCAGCTCGGCCTCCGGGACCTCGGCGTGGGGCGGGGGGATCTGGCACTCGTGCGGCCGACCTGGATGCCGGCCATCCTGACCGAGGGCCTTTTCCTCATGGTGCCCGAACAGGAGGCGGCGCTCCGGAGTCCCGAGGGGCGCCGCCGCTACGCCGAAGGGATCTTCAACGGGACTCGCGCCTTCCTGCGCGAGCGGGCGGCCGCCGAGTAGCGTGTCGCCCCACGCCCTTCGGGCGTCCCCCTGAGGTCACGCATGATGGATCCTGCCATGTCCCGATTTGCCCGCCGTGCCGCCAGCTGGCTCGCGCTCGGTGTACTGCTTGCGGCCCCGGCCGGCGCGGTTGCCCAGTCTCCCGAGGATCGGGCGGCGCTGGAGCGGCTGCGCGATTCCCTCGCGTCCACCACCGACACCCTGGCGCTCACCGCGCTCGAAGCACGCACCATCGCCGTCGCGAAGGTGGACCGCTCGAACACGATGCTCCACCTCCGGCTCGGCTTCATCGCCCTCCGCCTCGGCGAGCTCGGGAGCAAATCCCATTACGACGATGCGGCGTCCGAATTCCAGTGGGCCATCGATCTCGAGCCCCAGTGGCCCTACCCGTGGTTCGGGATGGGGCTCGCCGAGTACGGGGTGGGGGACTCCAAGGTCTCCATCGTCGCGGGACTGCAGACGATGCTCGGGAAGGATGCGCTCACGCGATCGGCCGTGGCCTTTGCCCGATCGGCCGCGGTCGACCCCTCGTTCATCGTGGGGCTGACTGAGCTGGCGGGAACGGCGCTCCGCCAGCGGGTGAACATCAAGCTGGGTGTGGCGCTCGATGCGCTGCGCCAGGCCTCGGCCACGGAGAGCGGCGCCCATCCCGACATCCTCCTGGCGCGCGGGCGGGTCGAGCGGGAAGTGGGCGATCCCGACTCGGCGGTGGCCGCATTCCGGCGCTACGTGGCCACCGGCCCCAACCGGGCGCTCGGCCTCCTCGAGGTGGCGCGCACCGGGCTCATGTCCGGCCGACTCGCCGCGCAGCTCGCCTATTACGAGGGCGCAGGCATCGTCACCGATTCGGCCACGATCGAGGCGTACCGGGCCGACCTCGCGCTGATCGCGCCCGACAGCGCGCTCGCCGCATTCGATGCCGCCCGCGGCCCCGCACGGGCGGCCTTGCTCCGCCGCTTCTGGACCGAGCGGGACCAGACCGAGCTGCAGCCGGAGGGCTCCCGTCTCGCCGAGCACTACCGCCGGCTCTACTACGCCCGGCGCAACTTCGCCCTGGTCTCCACCAACCGGCACTACGACATCGTCGAACGCTACCGCTCGGGGAGCGAGGACTTCGATGACCGCGGCATCATCTACATCCGGCACGGCGCGCCGGACGCGCGGGCCTCGTATCAGGCCCTGAACGTGGACCCGAACGAATCGTGGCGGTACAGCCGGCCCGACGGGGACCTCGTCTTCCATTTCATCGCTCGCGAGGACGTCCAGGACTACAAGCTGGTGGAGAGCGTGTTCGACGTCCTCGGCTTCAGCGGCGCCGTGCTCCTCCAGGAAACCGATCGTACCCCGGTGCTCGACGAGCTCGGCACCCGCGCCGAGGCGCTCCTCCTATCGCGCGAACAGCTCTCGCCGATGTACGGCCGGCTGCAGCGCGTGGGGCGGGTGAGTGCCGCCCGGTACCAGATGGACGAGCGTCGCTTCGGCCGCGAGAGTCTCCGGATCGGGACGACGACCGACAGCTACGGGCTCCGCTTTGCGCGGGAGCTCACGGCCCGCACCGACGTGCTGGCGGTCGGCACCGAAGGAGGGCGGCCGCTCCTGCACCTGACCTATGCGATCCCCGGTTCGGAGCTGGAACCGGTCCGGATGAACGGGGGCTTCCTGTACTCGGTGCGGCTCCGGTTCATGGCGCTCGACGAGGCGGGCACCGTCGTGGCGACGGTGGACACCACCCGGCGCTTCCGCTCGCAGCAGCCGGTCCCTGCCGGTGAGCACCTGGTCGGTCGCGTCGCCGTTCCCGTCCCGGCCGGGGAGCTGACGTATCGGCTGGCGCTTCAGCAGGGGGAGGAGGCGGGCTTCGTCACGCCGAAGGACACGGTGCGCGCCGCGCCGCCCGCGCCGGCGGGACCCGCGCTCAGCGATCTGGTGCTCGGATCCCGCACCGCCAATCTCACCTGGGAGCCGGCCACCGGGGATACCGTCTTCTTCAATCCGCTCCGGACGTACCGGCGCAGCGAATCGATGCGGGTGTATTACGAGCTGGCGGGGATTCCGGAGGGAGAGCGCTACGCGACGCAGGTGGCGGTGAAGCGGGGATCGGGGGGGCGGAACCTGCTGCAGAAGATCTTCGGCGGCTCCGGGGCGGCCATCACCGTGCGTTTCGAGGAGTCGGCGCCGTCGGTGCCCGGGATCCAGCGGGAGATTTCGCTGGAGCGGCTCAAGCCCGGCGCCTACACGCTCGAAGTCACCGTGACCGATGCCGCCGGGCGGAAGGACACCCGTCAGCGCCAGTTCCAGGTGGTGGAGGAGCGATAGCTCAGCCCGGCCA
>DASTYH010000195.1:0-9087 GCA_035765075.1 Gemmatimonadales bacterium | reverse complement strand
CCATTAGCTTCCGACCCCATGGCCGATTCCATGGTCCGCCGCGCCTTCGACGCGCTCGGCACGCTCGCCTTCTCCCTCCTCGCGGCGGTGCCGCTTTCCGCGCAGGCCTCGCCCTACATCCCGCTCGACGATCCGTCGCTTCCTCTGCTCGAGCACCTCATCGCCCGCGGCGATGTGGCGGATCCCTCGCCGATGGTCCGACCGTTCCGCCGCGCCGATGCGGCCCGCGTGCTCGCCGAAGCGGATACCGCCCCCGCCGCCGCGAGCGGGAGGATCATCGCCGAGCTCCGCCGGCGCTTCACGGACGACACGACCGAGACGTGGTGGGCCGTCGGCGCGAGAGCCGGCGCGCAGGCGTACACCACGCCGCGGCGAGACCTCCTGCACGCGGTGGGGGATGGCAGCGCGGATGTCTATGGCGAGCTCTCGCTCCAGGCGGGGTTCGGTCCGATCGTCGCAGCGACGCGCCCCGCCGTCGAGCCGAGGGTCACCGACGATCCCGACTGGCCGGGCCGGCGCAACGTGGATGTGGCCGGGCGGCTGCTCGAGGGATACCTCAGCGGTCAGTTCAGGTACCTCCGCGTCCTCTACGGCCAGCTCGACCACAACTGGGGACCGACCGGCCTCCCGGGGATCCCGCTCTCCAACTACGGCTACGAGCGGCAGGGACTCTTCTTCGAGCTTGGCAATCGCAAGGTCCGACTCTCCTCGCTCGCCACGGACCTGCGCGACGAAGTGGATTCGGCGGGTCGCGTCGTGCACCGGTACTACTTCGTGCACCGGCTGGCGGTGCGGCTGTCCGACCGGATCGACCTCGCCGCATGGGAGGGAAACATCCTGGCCGGCGCGGACCGGAACTTCGAGACGCGATACCGGAACCCGCTCTCCTTCGGCTATCTCGCCAACACCGTGGGCCTCGGCGACCGCGGTAACGAGATCCTCGGTCTCGATGCCACCTGGCGCGCGAGCCGTCGGCTCACCCTCGAGGCGCAGCTCGCGCTCGACGACTTCTGGTACCAGGACCGCGACCTCAACCGGGACCGCTGGGCGCTCACCCTCGGCGCGCGCGGTCCGGCGCCACTGGGCGGATCCTGGCGCGTGCT
Organism: Gemmatimonadales bacterium; assembly: GCA_035765075.1. GTDB lineage: Bacteria > Gemmatimonadota > Gemmatimonadetes > Gemmatimonadales > GWC2-71-9 > CAMLLJ01. The sequence continues at coordinate 7,984 of DASTYH010000195.1, read as the reverse complement.
CTACAGCCAGGTCTCCGCCCTCGCGCTCCGAGCCTTCCAGCGCGAGGAGAACTTCACGGATGCGGGAACGGGGTTGGGGCGGAACTTCAGCGACAACGATCAAGTTACTGTGAGACTTGCAGTTCCGGTCCGCACCTCATGGATATTCTCGCCCGAGCTGACGCTATTCCGGCAGGGAGAGGGGCGCATCGGCGACCCCTACCCGGTGCAGCCCGAGCTCGCCGACACCCCCGCCCTCTTCATCGGCACCGTGGAACGCACCTGGCGCGCGGCCCTCGCGGTGAGCGGGACCGAGGGGCCGTTCGCGCTCACCGGCGATGCCGGGGTTCACCGCGTCGTCAACGCGGGCCATGTCGAGGGAGCGAGCGAGACGCGCTTCGAGGCGCGGATGCAGGCCACGATCGGGATCGGGTGGCGGGGCGAGATCGGGGAGTAATGGAGGTCGCCGGTCCACTTGAACCTCCCCTTCCGACCCGCTAAACTCCCCCTCCCGAAACCGGGCGATTAGCTCAGCTGGTTAGAGCGCGCGCCTCACATGCGCGAGGTCGGGGGTTCGATCCCCTCATCGCCCATCGACGCAAGCAAAGGCCCCGCACCCTGGTGCGGGGTTCTTCGTTTCCGGGGGCCCTGGTTCCGACCCGCGCTGCTCCCGCCCTCGCCATCGGGTTCCGGTTCACGATCGAAAACGGGGCCCCTGTGGGATTCGACTGACCTTCCGCGCACATCCGTGACGCCGGCGAAGGACTGGTCGCAACGGAGGCAAGCCACCAGCAGAGGGCCACGCCGGCAATGGCCGCGTAGCCGTCGATCGCATAGTGCCACCGGAGCGCAACTGATCCCAGCAACACGACGATCGTGTACGCGGCAAAGAGCGCGCGGAGCGTCGAGCGCGCCGCCACTGCGTAGAGCGCGGGAATTGCCACGTGGAGACTGGGCATTGCGCTGATGCTCGTCGGGGCCCCGGCCTCGAACGCGCGCCACAATGCATCGCGCACGAGAGTGGTCCGCAACCCCGCGGGAAGGCTGGTCTCCTCGGTGAAGATCGGCCCGGCCGAGGCAAGTCCATGCGCGGCGCAGATCCCGAGCCCGACCCACACCAGCACGAAGGCGAGCACGAAATGCCGCCGCCAGTCGGCATCCGTCCGCCACGCCGCCCAGAGAATTCCACCCGTGAGCACCGGAAACCAGAGGTAGTAAGCGGCATCGACGGCTCGCAGGAACCCGTCATCGTCCGGCAGCAGCCGCCACGCCGGGCCGCGATGGAGCCAGGCGTCGATCCGGGCCAGCGAGGGATCGAAAGGGAATCCGGACTCCGCGACGAGCGCTTTCCAGCGCAGGAATCCATCAAAGAAGCCGCGGGCTGCCACGCACCAGCAGATCACCCAGGGAAGCCGGGCAAGCGGAAACGACACCCGCCGTAGGCGGGCCCATGCGAGCGCGAATGCCGCCGATGCGAGCCCGATTCCGGCGGCGCCGACCCATGAGCCGGGCATCGGCACCGTCGGGAGCCGGAGACCCGGAAGAATGACGGCCGCGGCAATCAGGCCTGCGCCGGGATGCAGCATCCGGAACCGGGCGACCAGACGGGAGAGGAGAGGCACCCCACACGATGCGGCGGAGGTGTGACACCCCTCGCGCCCTCTCCCCCACGGCCGCCTCCCGTCTACCGTCTATCGTCTACGATTTACCTGCGCCCGCGATCTCCTCCATCGTCCGTCCCGACTTCACCGAGGTCGCGTACTCCGCCACCACATCCGCCCCCTCCTCCGCGAATTCATCCCGGTGCTTGATCAGGAGCCACTGCGGGCGGCCGGGGCGCTTCATCCGGACCAGCACCCAGGAACCGCGCAGGCGCTCTCCCGCCAGCTCGAACTTGAAATCTCCCTTTTCGTAGCCCGCCCGGAGTGCGTCCACCCCGTCGGCTCCAGCCGGGGCCCGGTAATGCCCGCGGTCCCAGAGCATGACGGTACCGCCGCCGTATTCGTCCTCGGGGATCGTTCCCTCGAAGGAGTTGTACTCGATCGGATGGTCCTCGACCTCCATGGCGAGGCGTTTCACCGTCGGATCGGTGCTCGGCCCCTTCGGTACCGCCCAGCTCTTCATGACGCCATCGAGCTCGAGGCGGAGGTCGAAATGCAGATGACTCGCCGCGTGCTTCTGGATCACGAACCGGAGCTTCTTTCCGGTTGCGGCTCTCCCGCCCCGAGGCTCGCGGGTGCGGGTGAAGTCGCGCTTCGCCTCGTACTCGGCAAGCCTTGGCGCAGTGCGCTTCTTCACGGGACGCCCGGCGCCAGCTTTTGCCGCGCGGGCCGACTTCTTGACCGGCATGTCCCCCCCTCGTCGCTGTGTCCCGGAACCTAGGGGGTCCGACCTCCGTGAGCATCCCTTCATCCGCGTGTCATGGGGACTTCAACCCCCGGGACGGACATTCCCCCGTGGGTGGTACGAAGCACGTTTCACGCGCCAGGGAGGACCGGCTCATGAAAGGATCCATCGTCATCGCAGGGGCACTGCTGCTCGGCGCCCACGGGTTTACGGCTCCCCTTGCCGCCCAGAATCTGCGGGGGATCGTCGGCCTCGGACTTTCCTTCCCGTCGGGAGTGTTTGCGGAAGACGACGAAGGGGGAGCAAAGGCCGGAGGGATGCACGGACTCATCGGCGCCGAATGGGCCCCCAACGGCAGCCGTTTCGGCCTGCGGGTGGACGGCGCCTACCAGCGATTCTGCAGCGTCCTGTGCGATGCCGACTTCGGCGACCAGGACGTCAGGTACCAGTTCCTGCAGGGCACCCTGGGCGGAATCGTCCAGATCGTCACCGATCCCGAGGCCCCCGTCCAGCCCTACGTCCTCCTCGGCGCCGGCGTCTACAACTGGAAGCTGCAGGGTGACGACGTGCCCGCCGGCTTCGACGAGAGCGAAACGGATTTCGGGGTGAATGGGGGCTTCGGGATCAACTTCGGCTTCGGTGTCGCCGCCGCCTTCCTGGAGGCGCGTTACCACAACGTCTTCACCGGGGACGACGACATCCAGTACGTGCCGGTTACGATCGGTATCCGATTCGGCGGCTGACGGCGTGCGTGAGGCTTCCTTCACGACCGGATCATCGGCCCTTCAGGCCCGCCGTGACAACGTCCGCGCGGTCCGTCGCACACCCGTTGTCACACCGCTACAAGGACCAGGCCATGAGAAGGACAACTGCAGGGTTGGCATTGCTCCTCTCCCTCGGGTTCATGACGCCCGCGAGCGCCGAGGCGCAGGACTTCAGGGGAATCATCGGGGCCGGGCTCTCCGTTCCGATGGGCGCCTTCGGCGATGAGGACGACGGCGCGGCCAAGTCGGGCGGCATGCACGGCCTCATTGGCGCCGAGTGGGTCCCCGCCGGCAGCTATTTCGGGCTCCGGCTGGACGGCGCCTACCAGCGCTTCTGTACGACGCTCTGCGAGGAGGCAGAGGGCGATCTCGATGTCAAGTATCAGATCCTCCACGCAAGCCTGACCGGCATCGGCGAGCTCAAGGCGGATGCGCCGGGCGCCTTCCGGCCCTACGTGCTCGTCGGCCTCGGCTTGTACAACTGGAAGCTCCACGGCGACGACGTCCCCGTCGGCTTCGACGAGAGCGAGACGGATTTCGGTGTGAATGCGGGCCTTGGCGTGAACGTCGGATTCAGCGCGGCGTCCGTCTTCCTGGAGGGCCGCTTCCACAACGTCTTCACCGAGGAGGAGGATCTCCAGTACATCCCGATTACGCTCGGCGTCCGCTTCGGCGGGTGATCCGAATGGATCGAGCTGCGGGCCCCGCACGCGCGGGGCCCGTTCGCATTCCCGTCAGAGCGCGAACCCGACGCCGAACCCCAGGGCGAAGCCGATCCCGCCGGTGAGGAGATAGCCCTTGAAGGTGCAGGTGGAGAGCCCCGGATCCGCCGAGTCGTCCGCAATGGTCGAGATGACGGTGCAGACGATCACGCCGGCCGCGGCGCCGATGGCGCCTCCGATCAATCCGTGCCGGAGTCGGTCGCCCGACTTCGCCGCGGGAAGGCGGACCGGTGTTGCCCGGGACGCCGGAGCGGTCGTCCAGGTCGCATACGCCGGCGACTGCAAGAGCAGCGACGAGGCGCCGGACTGGGCGGCGGCACCGACGGGAAGAGCAAGCAGGAAACCCACGATGGCGGCGCGCATGAATGGGCCCTGTGGGATTCGAACCCACGACCTACGGATTATGAGTCCGCTGCTCTAACCGACTGAGCTAAGGGCCCGAAAGTCACAGTACAGCGATGGACGAGGGATGCCGCGGCTTCGAACCGCGGAAGCATCCGCCGCGGCAGCGGCTCTCCGGATCGGGTGACCGTGAACGCCTCGAGCGGGAGGCGCTCGCGGGTCCAAGATAATGGGTCCGGTCAGCGCTCGGCCGCCCGGATCCGGCGACGCTTACGCCCCGATCCTGCTCAGAAGAGGCCCCACACGGGCGGGGTGCACAGCAGGATGCCGAGCCCCAGCAGCAGCAGCGTGGTGAGGTACGCGCCCCGCGAGCCGACCTCCCGTCCCTGCCAGCGGCGATGCAACAGCCACCAGGCGAGGAGCCAGACCAGCACTGCCAGTGTGGTGCGGCCCGTCACGCCGCCCGCCGGCTCGTAGAGGGCGGGTGCGGCGAACAGGCCGGTTTCGTTGAGGATGACGAACAGGCCCATCGCGAAGGCCCCGATCCCCGCCGCCAGGAACGCGGCGATTGCCGTCCCATTGGGTCGCGCGCCGTCACCAGGATACGCGTCCATATCGTCGCCGTGTCTCACTCGAGAGGGGCCACCTTGTTGACGAACACCCCGAGGAGCGAGGCGTACGCCGCGAGGAACAGGCAGATCGCCACCAGCCCGCGCATCATCGTATTGAGGCCGAGGTCGCGGAGCACCTCGGTACGGTAGCGCAGCGCCACGGCGGCGACCGCGGTCGCCAGCATCGCGGCGATCCAGGGCGCGTGCTCCTTCGTCTCCATCGCGAAGGAGTGCAGCCAGGCCGTACCGGGGTTCGAGCGAATGAGCGCCCGCGGGTATGCACTGAGGTCGGTGATACCGTCGGGAGGCGTGGCACGATAGGGCGGGAAGATGACGTATGTGCCGATCACCACCGTCAGCCAGAGCAGCGCCGCCGTGATCACGAGCAGCCAGGCGAGGTTGCGTGCCTGTCGCGCGGCCGTGGGATCCGATGCCGCTGCCGACGGGGCCCGCAGCGTCTGCAGGCCGAAAAGCGCAGCGGCCAGCGCCATGAGCGCCCCGCCGCCCAGGACGATGCCGTGGACCATCGTCAGGATGCTGCGGTCGGAGAAGAGCAGGGAATCCATCGCCACCCCTTGCCGGATGTCGGGTCAACTTTCCACCGAATCGCGGATTCGGCAAGCGCGCCGGCCTCCGGCGTGCGACCGCGCCCGGCATCGACGTCAAGTACCTTTCCACGGCGCGGCGAACGGCGCCAGCCCTGAATCCAGCGGAAACCGGAGGCGAACCGATGATTCGTGGATGCACGCTGCGGCAAGGCCTCACCGCGCTCACCCTGGCATTGGCCGCGATGCCCGGCGGCGCCGACCCGGCGGCCGCGCAGGCGGCGGCGGTCGCCCGCCCTGCGCCGCAGTTCGTCACGACCAGTGACAGCGTCCGGCTGGCGGTGATCGTCGCCGGCAGCGGCCCGCCGGTTCTCTACCTGCACGGTGGCCCCGGCCAGGCGAGCATCTCCTTCGAGCGGATGGGTGGCTCGGCCCTCGAGTCGTTCGCCACGATGCACTACCTCGACCAGCGGGGGGCGGGTCGCTCGGACTCCGCGGCCGATCTGAGCCTCGAGCGGATGATCGGGGACATCGACGAGGTCCGGCGCTGGACGGGGCATGATCGCATCTACCTGCTGGCCCACTCCTTCGGCGGCGTCCTGGCGGTGAACTACGCGGCGCGGCACCCGGAGCACGTCGCCGGACTCATCCTGGTGGGCGCCACGGTCCACTTCTGGAGCGACAGTCTTCTCGCGGAGCAGATTGCCTTCATGGACTCGCTGCTCGGACGCGAGGGCGCCGCGGGTCCGGCGGCGAACCGCGACACGCTCCTCGCACGCCACGCCGAGCGGCGGAGGGCGCTCAATCAGCAGGATATCGGCTACCGCCTCCTGACCGATACCGTGGCCACGATCCAGACGATGATCGCCCTCGACCGGAGCTATCCCCGCAACCCGCAGTTCGGCGCCAGCGTCATGCGGGAACCCGAGGCGCGTGCAGAGTACTACCGGAACTACGCCGAGCTCACGGGCTCGATCGCCGCGCCGGTCCTGGTCCTGGCCGGCAGGCGGGATCACGCGATCGGGCCGCGGCACTTCCGCTCGTTCCGGTTCCCGAATCAGCGCATCGTTGAGATCGACGGGGGGCACCTGTTCTACTACGAGCGGAATGCCGAGTTCGTGAAGGCGGTGCGGGAGTTCCTGGCAGCGGAGGCAGCGAGACCCGATCCCTGACCGCTTCCCGGACGCAGGTGGCATGACCCGCGCGATGGGAGCCTGCTCGATTCGGCGCCACTCGCGGCGACACGGCACGATGGCCGAGGACGGGAGAACGCAACAATGGCATCCGCACCTGACGGGCAGGGAGACTGCGCCTACGAGCTCGATGCCGACCTGTGCTTCCGCTCGGTGGACGCGAGATGGACGGAGTTCGCTCGCACCAACGCGGCGCCCGAGCTCTGCGCGCCCTCGCTCATCGGCCGCCGCCTTTTCGACTGCGTAGCGGACCCCTCAACCGCCATTCTGTACCGCCGCGCCTTCGAACGCGCGCGTGAGAGCGGACGGCCGGTCGTCCTGCCCTTCCGCTGCGACAGTCCGGCGCTTCGGCGCTTCATGGAGATCGAGATCAGCGCCACCGGCGACGGCGGGTTTCGCGTCTGCACGCGCGTGGTGCGCGTCGAATCGCGCGAGCCGGTAGCGTTACTGGACGCGACCTGGGCGCGCGGTGACGAGCTGCTCCGGATGTGCGGCTGGTGCAAGCGCGTGGACGCGAGCGGCCGCTGGCTCGAGGTCGAGGCCGCGGTGGAGGCACTCCGCCTCTTCGACGAACACACCCTGCCCCGAATCAGCCACGGCATCTGCCCGGAGTGCGAGACCCGCCTCCTGGGAGCCCTGGCGCCCTGGTGACGCCATCGGCCATTGGGGCTCCGCTCTGCCGTGTCAGGTGAGGGTGCGCCACTCCCCTTCCGGCCCCTCGCATTCGGGGCACTGGATCGCCAGGAAGCGGATCCACTCGACCACATCCTCGCAACGCGGGAGGTCGTGTCCCGCGCCCGCATCGGCGGCAAAGTAGATCTCCCCCCACTGGTCGGCGATCGTCACTGCCGCCCGGGCGGGCGCAAACGCCCGCCCCGGGTCCGCCAGGACTTCGAGCGCTCCCGTCGTGGTCTCGGCAAAGCCGGCTGCATTCGCGATGCCGCCGGGCACCACCACCGTCAGGCGCCCGCCCCACTCCGCAATCGCCCGCGCGCCCGGGGCGAGCTCCTCGCGCACGTACTCGCGGCAGGCGCGGCACGCGATCGAGTGCATCGCGACCAGCGCCCGAGGGCCCCTCGAGGCGCGGAGGTCCACCACTCCCCCCGTATCCGCGGACACGAGGTGCACAGGCGGGAGCCGATCCCCGGTCGCCAGCCTCCCCGCCGCCCCGCCGATGCCCCTGCCGGATTCACCGGCACCTTCCGACAACATGCGTGCCTCCTTTGCGTGGTATCTGTCATGCCGGCCCGGGGAGCCGGGCCGGAGCGATCACCGTTCCCTGCGCTTCTCGTCCGCCTCGGCCCTCACGACGGTCAGAAGGAACTCCGCCCCGGCCGCCGATGACACCGAGTGGCGGATGCCTGCTTCCAGACAGAGGAGCTGGCCAGGCCGGATGTCGTGCACGCTCCCCGCCGCCACGAAGCGGAACTCCCCCTTGAGCGGCTGTACCGTGATCGGTCCCTGCGCCCGATGCTCCGCGAT
>DASTYH010000194.1:0-5408 GCA_035765075.1 Gemmatimonadales bacterium | reverse complement strand
GGCTTCCATCCTCTGGGGCCGGCGGCTCAAGTGGCAGAACCTGGATGAGCTGCTGCGTGCCATCGGGACCATACAGGTCTCGATCGGCATGCTGTTGCTGCTGTACGGTCGTGCCGGCCGCCTCGCCACCGGTCTCCTCGGGCTGGCTCTTGGCGTCTTCGTGGCGGCGTTCGTCGCGGGGCGAAACCTTCCGCCCCCCCGTCGTCCGGACGACGACGACATGCTCGACTTCCCCGAGCCCGAATCCGCGCCACCCACGCCGCTCCCCGGGACCGTCGACGAGCCCGAGCAGCCGCTCTCCGTGGGCGACCGAACGCCTTGACCGGGAATCGCCATGGCTGAATCACATTCCAGCATTCGGGAAGGGGTGACGGCCGGAGCCATCGGCGCCGCAGTCATCGCCATCTGGTACTTCATCTTCGACGTCCTGGGGGGGCGGCCGCTCTACACGCCCAATGCGATTGCGGACCGGCTCTTCGGTGCGGAGTCGGGCGGGGCGGGCGGAATCGGGATCATCAGCGTCGTTACGATCGTTCACTTCGCGGTCTTCATGGTGGCGGGCACGGCGCTCACCGCCATGGTCCACCTCGCGTCGCGTCACCTCGAGTGGCGGATGGGAGTCCTCCTTGCGTTCGTGATCGGCGCGGGCTTCTTCGCCGGGCTCGGCTATGCCGCGGGCCTGCGCGACGGTGCGGCGGTGCCGCACTGGAAGGTTCTCGGCGGCGCCGTTCTCTCCATCGCGTCGATCGTCATCTACCTCTGGAGGACGCACCCGCGGTTCGCCCATTCCTTCTCGGAGGTGCCGCTCGGCGACGAGACCGATTCCGTTCCGCATGCCCCGAACCGCTGACCGGCGGTCGCTCTCGTCTCGCCCCAGTCCCCGGCCGCCAGCGGTGCGCAGGTCAGCGTCCGCCGGCGGCCTCGCTTCGTGAGCCTGTGAGACCATTGGCCGCCGTGCCCTCCGCCATCCTGCGATCCGCTCTCCTGGTCCTGCTTTCCGTTCTCCCGTTCGAGCCCCTCGTTGCGCAGTTCGAGCCGCCCTCGACCGGCGGCGTGGCTGCGCTCGCACAGGAGCTGCGGATGCTCGGCCACGTTCGCCGGGTGCTCGTCATCGGGGCGCATCCCGACGACGAGGACACCGAGCTGCTGGCGCTCCTGGTCCGCGGCCTCGGCGCCGAGGCGGCGTACCTCTCGCTCAATCGCGGGGAGGGAGGCCAGAACCTGATCGGCGCAGAACTGGGTGAAGGGCTCGGCATCCTCCGGAGCGAGGAGCTCCTGGCGGCGCGGCGGCTGGATGGCGCGCGGCAGTTCTTCACCCGTGCCTACGACTTCGGCTATTCGAAGTCGCTCGAGGATACGTGGGCCCACTGGCCGCGGGACTCCATCCTCAAGGATGTCGTCCGGATCGTGCGGCGGTTCCGGCCCCAGATCATCGTGTCCATCTTCGCCGGCAGCCGGCGGGACGGGCACGGCCAGCACCAGGCCGCCGGGTGGGCAGCGCGCGAGGCGTTCCGGATCGCAGGCGATTCCGCGCGCTTCCCCGAGCTCGAGCGCGAGGAGGGGTTCCGGCCGTGGACTCCAGGCAAGCTGTACCGGAGCACCCGATTCGACACCGCCGCCACCAGCCTCACGCTGGCGGGAGGCGCACTCGATCCCTCGGTGGGCCGTTCCTATCACCAGATCGCGATGGAGGGACGGAGCCTCCACCGCTCCCAGGACATGGGCCAGCTCCAGCGAATCGGTCCCTCGGCGATCCGGCTCGCGCTCCTCGAGGATCGCACCGGGGCCGGGGGCGAGCCGTTGTTCGCCGGGATCGATACCACGAGCGGCCTCGCCGAGGGCATCGTCGGGCGCGATCAGCGGCGCCACCAGGCGCGCGTGGACGCGATCCGGCGGGGAATCCTGATGGACGCCACCGCGACCGACGACCGGATCATTCCCGGCCAGCGGCTCTCCGTCGCGATCCTCGCCGCCAACGGGGGGGACACCGAGCTCGAAGTCGGCTCGCTCGCCTTGCATGTCGGGGCGGGAGTGCTGGTGGACTCGGGTCATGCCACCGGACCGCGGGCTGCGCACGCGCTCCGGATACCGCCTGGGGGATCCGACTCGGTGGTGCAGCGCATCGCGGTGACCGCGGGAGCCGCGCCGACGACGCCCTATTACCTCGCGCTGCCTCGCGATGGGTCGATGTACCGCTGGCCCGCCGATGCCCGGTCGTACTGGGGAGAGCCGTTCGGGCCGCCGCTGATCGAGGCTCGCCTCGGTTTCGGTGACCTGGGCGAGCCGCTGGTTCGCGAGGCGGTCCGGCGGGTGAACGATCAGGCACGCGGCGAGGTCCGGCGTCCCCTCGTGCTCGTGCCGAGGGTGGATGTACGGATCGATCGGGACACGGTCCTCATCCCGATCGGTGCCTCAGGCCCGCTCCGCTTTACCGTCACCCTCACGCACGGGGCGCTCGATTCGACCGCGGGACAGGTCCGCCTCGAGGTGCCGGCGGGATGGACGCAGCCGGAACCGCAGCCCTTCCGGTTCACCCGGCAGGACGAGCGCGAGGCGTTCGTCTTCGAGCTGCGTCCGCCGGCCACGCTGGCGCCGGGGCGGTTCGAGGTCCATGCCGTCGCCATCACCGAGGCGGGAGAGCGGTTCGATGCGGGGCACGTGGTGGTGGACTATCCGCACGTACGGCCCAGGGTCATGCTGCGCTCGGCCGCCGCATCGATCGTGGCGGCGCGGATCGAGCTCCCCGCGCTCAGGCGGGTAGGCTACGTCCGCGGCGCCGCCGACCGCGTTCCCGAGGCGCTCGCCGCGGCCGGTGTCCCGATCGAGCTGCTCGACTCGGTTGCGCTCGAGCGGGGAGCGCTCTCCGGCTTCGACGCGATCATCGTGGGGCCGCGCGCCTACGAGACCGATTCGGCGCTCGTGACGCACAACGCCCGCCTCCTCGACTACGCACGCCGTGGCGGGCTCCTCATCGTGCAGTATCAGCAGTACCAGTTCATCGCCGGCCGGTTTGCGCCGTACCCGCTCACGATCGCGCAGCCGCACGATCGCGTCACCGACGAGTCCGCGCCGGTCCAGGCACTCCTCCCGCGGCACCCGTCGCTCGTGGCGCCGAATGCGATCGGTCCCGACGACTGGAGCGGCTGGGGGCAGGAACGTGGCCTCTACTTCGCCCGGACCTGGGACGCGCGCTACGCCGCCGTCGTCGCGAGCCACGATCCCGGAGAGCCACCGCGCGAAGGGGGGCTCCTCGTCGCTCCCCTCGGCCAGGGCACCTACGTCTACACCGGTCTCGCCTTCTTCCGCCAGCTTCCTGCCGGGGTTCCCGGCGCCTTCCGGCTCTTCGCCAATCTCCTCGCGCTGCCGCGCGGAGCGACGCCCTGAGATGACGCGGTGTCGGCTTCGCGCCATGGTCTTCGGGCTCTGGTGCGCCGGCCTCGTTGCGTGCGCCGGCGACGGGCGCACGCCCGTGGTCGTCTACTCACCGCACGGACGGGACCAGCTCGTGCTGCTCGAGCAGGCGTTCGAACGGCGCCGCCCCGACGTGGACGTCCGCTGGCTCGACATGGGGAGCCAGGAAATCCTCGACCGGCTCCGCTTCGAGCGGGTGAACCCGCAGGCCGACGTCTGGTTCGGCGGACCCACGCCGATCTTCGACCGCGGCATCGCGGATTCCCTCCTGCAGCCCTACATCCCCGAGTGGGCCGACGCGGTCGGGCCGAACGGCGTGCATCCGGACGACTTCTACTATCCCGCCTATCGGACGCCCGCGATCATCGCCTACAACACCCGGGCGGTCCCCGATTCGGCGGCGCCGGGCGACTGGGACGAGGTGCTCGAGCCGCAATGGCGCGGGAAGGTGCTGATCCGCGACCCGATGGCGAGCGGAACGATGCGGGCCATCTGGGGGCTGATCATCGTGCGGAGTCTGCGCGAGACGGGCGATACGGCACGTGCCATGGCCTGGCTCCGGCGGCTCGACGGGCAGACGGTGGCCTATACGCTCAATCCTGCGATTCTCAACGAGAAGCTCGCGCGGCAGGAGGGACTGGTGACCCTCTGGGATCTTCCCGATATCCTGATCAATCGCGGGAAGGGCCTTCCCTTCGGCTACCGTTTCCCGCGGAGCGGCACCGTCGTCATCGATGATGCGATCGGCCTCGTGCGCGGCGCGCGCCATCCCGACGCGGCGGGCGACTTCATCGATTTCGTGGGAAGCGAGGAGGCCCAGGCGCTCACCGCGGAGAAGGTCTTCCGCCTCCCCGCGCGGCGCGGCCTCCCGCCCAATCGCGTGCCGGCGTGGGTGACCGAGGTGGAGCGGGAGATGGTGGTCGCCGAAATGGACTGGGCGCTGCTCACGCGGGAGGGACCGGCCTGGATGGCGTACTGGGACACGCACGTGCGGAACACGGGAAAGGCCGCCGATGGGCGCTGACTCGTCGTATCTCGTTCTCGAGGGTCTCACGCGGCGGTTCGGGTCGGTGACCGCCGTGGACGGGGTGTCCCTGGCCATCGCGCCCGGAGAGATCCTGGCGCTGCTCGGTCCGAGCGGAAGCGGCAAGACCACGTTGCTCCGCCTGCTCGCCGGATTCGAGGCCCCCGACGCCGGCCGCGTGCTGGTGGCGGGGGAGGACGTGACCGGGGTGACGCCCGTTGCACGTCGCTTCGGCATGGTCTTCCAGCACTACGCCCTCTTTCCCCACCTCGACGTCGCGCAGAATGTCGCGTTCGGACTCGAGTCCCGCCGCATGGAGAGCGCCGAGATCCGCCGGCGAACCGACGAGGCGCTCGCCCTGGTGGACCTGAGCGGATTCGAGCGCCGCCGGATTGCGCAGCTCTCCGGCGGGCAGCAGCAGCGCGTGGCCCTGGCGCGCGCGCTCGCCCCCGAGCCCCGGGTCCTCCTGCTCGACGAGCCGCTCTCGAACCTCGACCCGGCGCTCAGGGAGCGGACCCGCCGCGAGATCCGCGAGCTCATTCACCGGGTCGGCATCACCACCGTATTCGTCACGCACGAGCAGGACGAGGCATTCGATCTCGGAGACCGCATCGCCGTGCTTCGAGGCGGCGAGCTCCAGCAGGTCGGCACCCCCGAGGCGCTCTATGGCGCTCCGGCGAATCCCTTCGTGGCGGCGTTCATCGGCCGCGCTGCGTCCGTCCCGGTCGAGATCCTGGGCCGGAGTGGCGCCGGGCTCCGGATCGCCATTGCTGGCGTCGAGTGGGATGTCCCGGCCAACGAGGGCGAGCGATCGGCTCCGGGGCCCGCGCAGCTCATCGCGCGGCCGGAGGCGCTCTGGCTCCGCCCCCCGGAGCCGGGGATGCTCGCCGGGACCGTTGCCGGCCGCCGGTTCACCGGGGCGGGCGCAGCGTACCTGGTGACGCTCGAAGGCGGCCACGTCCTGGAAGTGGCG
>DASTYH010000193.1:0-5350 GCA_035765075.1 Gemmatimonadales bacterium | reverse complement strand
ACCCGCCGATGATCCGGGAAGGACTCGCCGAGCGGGCGATCACGCTCACGCTCGATGCGAGCGTGCGGCATCGCGAGGGATATCGGCTCGAGGTGACCGCCACCGGCATCCGGCTCGCCGCGTCGAGGGAGGCGGGGATCTTCTACGGGCTGGAGACGCTCCGCCAGCTCCTCGCCATGGCTCCGGATTCGGTCCCCGCGCTCACGATCGACGATGCGCCCCGCTTCTCCTGGCGCGGCGCGCACCTGGACGTGGCCCGGCACTTCTTTCCCGTCGCCTTCGTCAAGCGCTACATCGACTTCCTCGCGCGCTACAAGCTCAACACCTTCCACTGGCACCTGACGGACGACCAGGGCTGGCGGATCGAGATCCGGCGCTACCCCCGGCTCACCGAGGTGGGTGCCTGGCGGAAGGAGACGATCGTCGGGAAAAACTTCGATCCCTACATCGGTGACTCGACGCCCCACGGCGGCTTCTACACGCAGGACGAGATCCGCGAGGTCGTGGCATACGCCGCGGAGCGCCACATCACGGTGGTGCCCGAGATCGAGATGCCGGGCCACGCGAAGGCGGCGATCGCCGCGTATCCCGAGCTCGCTTGCACGCCGGGCCCGTTCGAGGTCTGGACCCGCTGGGGCGTGGCCGACGACATCCTCTGCCCCCACGACGCGACGTTCGCCTTCCTGGAGAACGTGCTCACCGAGGTGATGGAGCTCTTCCCCGGTCCGTGGATCCACGTGGGCGGGGACGAAGTGCCGAAGACTCGCTGGAAGGCGAGCGCGGTGGCGCAGGAGATCATCCGGCGCGAGGGCCTCGCCGACGAGAGCGAGCTGCAGAGCTGGTTCATCCGCCGGATCGAGCGGTTCCTGAGCAGCCAGGGACGGCGGCTCATCGGCTGGGACGAGATCCTGGAGGGGGGCATCGCACCGGGCGCGGCGGTGATGTCGTGGCGCGGGACCGCCGGCGGGATCGCGGCGGCGCGCGAGGGGCACGACGTCGTCATGTCACCCGGCAGCCACCTCTACTTCGATCACGCGCAGGGGCCGGAGCAATTGGAGCCGCTCTCGATCGGGGGGAACACGCCGCTCGACCGGGTCTACGGCTTCGAGCCCGTGCCCGCCGAGCTCTCCCCCGCCGAGGCCACGCACATACTCGGCGCCCAGGCCAACTTGTGGACCGAGTACCTCGCCACGCCGGACCAGGTGGAGTTCATGCTCTTCCCCCGGCTCCTGGCGCTCGCCGAGGTGGTCTGGTCGCCCGCCTCCGCGCGGGAGTGGGAGAGCTTCATCCGCCGCCTCCCCGCGCAGCTCGCCCTCCTCGACCGGCTCGGCGTGAACTACCGGGTCCCGCACGTCGAGGGACTCGAGCTCGACCGGCTGACGCTCTCCGACACCGCGGTGATCGAGCTCCAGTCGCTCCTTCCCGCCGGGACGATCCACTACACGTTCGACGGCTCGGCGCCGACACCCGCCGCGCCCGTCGCCGACGCGCCGCTCCGGCTGCCGGTCAGGGACAGCACCGTCGTGGTGACGGCGGCGGTGTTCCTTCCCGACGGCCGCTCGAGCCCGGTCAGGTCAGCGCGCTTCTCCCGCACCACGCTCCGGAGCGCCGAGCGCATCGCCCCGGGGCGGGTGCGGCCGGGACTGGCAGTCACCTATCATCCCGCGACGTTCCCGAACGCGCGCGCCGTGACGGGGCGGCGCCCCGCCTTCCGCGCCGTGGCCGACAGCGTGGCGCGCACCGGGCGCGAGCGCGCCGAGACATATGGGCTCCGGTTCAGCGGGCTTCTGAGGGTGCCGGCGGACGGACTCTACGAGTTCTCACTCGTCTCCGACGACGGGAGCGTGCTCTCGATCGGCGGGGCGGTGGTGGTGGATAACGACGGCTGGCATTCGGAGACGGAGCGATTCGGGATGGCGGCGCTGGCAGCGGGACTTCATCGGCTCGAGGTGACGTTCGTGCAGGGGAGCGGCGGCGCCTCGCTCCGGGCCAGCGTCCGCCGCCCGGGCGGGGCGTGGGAGCCGCTGGCCGGAGCGTGGCTCGCGCACCTCACGGCGCGCTGACCGGGCCCGGCGCAACCCGGCTCAGCGTCATTTCCATGAACTGCATCCAGTTCGTCCCGTCGCGCGAGGTCTCCCCGACCTCGTGCCAGCGGCCGTCGTCGGTGCGCGAGACGGTGAAGCGAACGCGCCCCGCGCGGGGATCGTCGAACCCCCAGGTGATCCGGCCTTCGGTCACCTCGATGTCGGCGTCTACCGTGTGACCGTTGGCGCGGAACGCCATCAGCCGGAAGCGACCCGCCTCCGCGTCGTGCCAGATCATCGCGAACGCATCGTGTACGGTGACACTGTCATTCGTGAGCACCGCCTTGCCGAGTCCCTCGAGCGTCATGGCGTGCCCGCCGGCGTGGCGGGTGGCGCGCTCGGTGATGCTCGCGTTCCGGAACTCGTTCCGGCCCACCATCATGCGTCCCGTGCCGCGCCATTCTCCCACGAGCCAGTCGAGCTCCCGCATGGCGGTGGGAGCGACCGGCGCCTGCGCGGAGAGTGGAAGGGCGCCGGCAAGGGCCGCGGCCACCAGGGCGAACGAGCGCATGGAGAGCTCCTGAGGGAGAGGTGAGCCGGACAATCTGGGGCTCGAAGGCGCCTGCGTATTGGACTTTTGCGACCGCTACACCGCTTCAGCCGCTCCGCTGGCTGCGGTCACCGATCAGTCAACGCCGGAGCGCGATGGCTTCCAGTGCATGGCGAGCTTCCGACCGCTCGCCGCGCAGTCCCGCAGATAGAGGTTGATCAACGTCTGGTAGGGCAGCTCGGTCTCGTCCGCCAGCGCCTTGAAGTAGGCAATCGTCGGCTCATCGAGCCGGATCGTCACCGAACGCTTGAGCCGCCGGGCGTACGGGTTCCGCCGGGCCTTCGAGAAGTCGTATTCCTTCTTCAAGCTTCCCACCTTTCCTCATAGGTGCGGCGCTCGGCCCGCGTGGCCCTCCGCGCCGAGATGAGGCGAATCGTGTCTGCCGTGCTGCGATAACAGTGGACGACCACGAGAAGACGGAGGAGGCCGCTCAGGCCAAGGAGAACGAAGCGGTCCTCCGCCGCCGAATGCTCCGGATCCTCCAGGACGAGGCCGTGCTCATCACTGAACGCGCTGACAGCTTCGTCGAAGCTGATCCCGTGCTTCCGGGCGTTGGCGGCAGCCTTCGTGGAATCCCATTCGAAGCGCAGGTCAGCCATGGAGGAATGTACGTACGTTGTCTGTACGTGTCCAGAACGGTGGACCCAGTCGGGTCACGAAATGAGCCGGCCGTGCCCGATCTGCCGGAGCCGCGCCTCGAAGGCCACCGGCGTGAGCCCGGTCATCTGGGAGAACTCGTGGATGAGGTGGGACTGGTCCGCGAAGCCGTGCGTGGCGGCGACCTGCGCCCACGGCTCGGTCCCCGCCAGCGCCGTCTGCCCAGCGGCGCGGAGCCGGCGGATCCGGGCGAACTGCTTGGGGGTGAGCCCCACCGCGGCGCGGAAGCGGCGCTGCAGCTGCCGCTCGCCGATCCCGATCTCCGCCGCGATCTCCGCGATCGGCCGCGCGCCGCGGGCGGCCACGATCGCCACCACGGCGTGGCGCACGGCGTCGTCCAGCGGCCGGGTGCGCTCGACGAGCGGCCGGAGGAGGGCATCGAGCGCATCGGCCGCGGCGGCCTGGTCCCCCTCCCGAAGCGCGGGAGGGGGATGGCCGATGAGGTTGGTGAGTGAGGCCGGCGCCACGAGCGTCACGTCCCTGAGCTCGGGGGCGTGCATGCCGAGCACCGCACCGCCGGCGTCCGGCCAGAAGCGGGCGCCCCAGTAGGAGGCGCCGGCACGGACCGGGACGTCGAGCGGCCCGAGCCGGGGACCGAGAATCGTCCAGTACGCCTGATCCGGGGTCGAGACGGCGGCGATGGCGATGCAGCCGTCGGGCCAGATGCGGTGGACCGGCGGATCGGGGACGAGGACGCGGAAGCCCCAGTAGCTCGTGATGTGCCGGGCGAGCGAGGGCGCGGGATCGAACTCGAAGTACTCGAACGCATGCGGCATCGGCGGCTCCGGCCTCGACTGGTGCGCCTGCCCGGCGGTGCGTACCTTCACGATTCCTTCCTCCGGGAAAGTCAATGAACGTGCTCCAGCAGCGCAAGGTGTACGACGTCTGCGTGGTCGGCTCGGGCGCGGGCGGCGGCATGATGGCGTACATGCTCACGCAGGCCGGCGCCGACGTGGTGGTGCTCGAGGCGGGCGGGCCCTGGGACAACGCGAAGGACTCGGTGATGCTCAAGTGGCCGTACGAGTCCCCGCTCCGGGGGAACTCCACGAAGGAGCGGCCCTTTGGCGAGTTCGACGCGTGCATCGGCGGCTGGGAGATCGAGGGCGAGCCCTACACCCGGGCCGACGGCTCGAAGTTCGACTGGTGGCGCGCCCGGATGGTGGGCGGGCGCACCAACCACTGGGGGCGGATCTCGCTCCGCTTCGGGCCCAGCGATTTCCGGCGGAAGAGCCTCGACGGCCTCGGCGACGACTGGCCGATCGGCTACGACACGCTGAAGCCGTACTACGATCGCGTGGACGACCTGATCGGTATCTTCGGCAGCGCCGAGAACCTGCCGAACGAGCCGGACGGACGCTTCCTCCCCCCGCCCACCCCGCGCTGCTACGAGATGCTGGTGAAGCAGGCGGCGGACCGGCTCAAGGTCACCTGCATTCCCGCCCGGCTTTCGATCATCACGCGCCCGCACAACGGCCGGCCGGCGTGCCACTACTGCGGCCAGTGCAATCGCGGCTGCCATACCCACTCCAACTTCTCGTCGACGAACGTGCTCATCGCCCCCGCGCTCGAGACGGGGCGACTCACGCTCCTCACCAACGCCATGGCGCGCGAGGTGACCGTGGGCGCCGACGGGCGGGCCGACGGCGTGGCGTACGTGGACAAGGCGAGCGGCACCGACCAGCACGTGCGGGCGCGGATCGTGGTGCTCGCCGCGAGCGCCTGCGAGTCGGCCCGGCTCCTCCTCAACTCGAAGTCGGGGAAATTCCCCCAGGGGCTCGCCAACTCGAGCGGGGTCGTGGGGAAGTACCTCACCGACTCCACCGGCACCGACGTCGCCGGCTTCATCCCGCGCATGATGGACCACGTCCCGCACAACGAGGACGGCGTGGGCGGCGCGCACGTCTACATGCCGTGGTGGCTCGACAACGCGAAGCTCGACTTCCCGCGCGGCTACCACATCGAGGTGTGGGGCGGGCTCGGCGTGCCGTCGTACGGCTTCATGGGCGGCATCCACCGCTACCCCGAGGTGCAGGGCGGCTACGGCGCGAAGCTCAAGAAC
>DASTYH010000192.1:0-3287 GCA_035765075.1 Gemmatimonadales bacterium | reverse complement strand
AATCCCCGGGGGAGTTTCAGCCGCTCACCAGCGCAGTACCACGCTGCCCCAGGTGAACCCGGAGCCGAAGGCGGTGAACACGAGGAGGTCGCCCCGGGCCACCCGGCCGGCCCGGACGCACTCGTCGAGGGCGATCGGAATCGTCGCCGCCGTGGTATTCCCGTAGCGCATGATGTTGTTGTAGACCTGCCCGTCGGAGAGGCCCAGGGATTTCTGAATCATCTCGGAGATCCGCAGGTTGGCCTGGTGGGGGATCAGGAGGCCGATATCCGACGGTCCGAGGCCCTGGCTCGAGAGGACCGCCCGGACCGACTCCGGCATCCGGACCACGGCGTGCCGGAAGACCTCCTTCCCGTCCATCTGCAGGAAGTGCCGGCCCTCGTCGATCTGCTCGTGGCTCACCCGCGGGTGATACATGGAGCCCGGCGCGTCCACCCAGAGCTTCTCGGCATGGGCGCCGTCGGAGTGGATGTCGAAGGCGAGGATGCCCCGGTCATCGTCATCCCCCGGCCCCAGGATCGCCGCCCCCGCTCCGTCCGCGAAGATCACCGCGGTATTGCGCCCCTCCGTCGAGATATCCATTCCCGTCGACTGGATCTCCGCCCCGACGACCAGGATCCGTCGGAAGGAGCCGGCGCGAATCCAGGCGTCGGCCACCGAGAGTGCGTAGACGAATCCGCTGCACTGGTTCCGGACATCGAGGGCCGGGATCGGGCCCGCGCCGAGCTCGTGCTGGAGGTAGACGCCGTTGCCCGGCGCAAAGTGGTCGGGCGAGGAAGTGGCAAAGACGATGGCGTCGAGGTCGCCTGCGCCGAGGCCCGCGGCCTCGAGCGCCGCGCGGCTCGCCCGGAGTGCGAGTGACGTCCCCGTCTCTCCCTCTCGGACCCAGCGCCGCTCGGCGATGCCGGTCCGCGTCCGGATCCACTCATCACTCGTGTCCATCCGGGCGGCGAGGTCGTCGTTCGTGACGACCTGCTCGGGCACGGCCATACCGGTGCCCAGGAAGACTGCGCGGGACATGCGTAACCCTCGCTATCGGCGGAACAGGTAGGCGGCCTTGAGGAAGAAGGCATCGTCGGAGCGCCGGAGGTCGCTGAAGGACAGGGGACCGGTGTCCTCGAGCGTCGATCCGTACCCGAAGTAGAACGCCGTGCCCGGCGTCGGCTCGTAGGCGGCGAGCCAGTCCATACGGAAGCCGTTGGTCTCGGTGGCGCCGGCGACCGAGCCATCGATGAGGATCGGCGCTCCCGTCGCCGGGTCGGCCAGTGCCGCCTGCCGCTCGGCGCGGTACTCGCCGATGAAGCGCAAGAAGAGCGCGCGGGTGGGCTGGAACTCCGCCTTGAGCCGCGGAATGATGGAGCGGGCGAATTCGCTGTCGTCCCGGTCCCGGAAGAGCCGGAAGTAGCGGACGCTCGCCGTGGCGCGGACCGACGACGCGGGGCGGAGCGTGAGGTTGCCGGAGAGCTGGAGCCCATGGCCCTCGGCGGCCTCCGCGAAGATCGGTGCCTCGCCGAGGCCCACTTCGACGCCCGCGCTGAACATCTGGAAGGTGGGCGTCGAGATGGAGACGGAGCCGCTGATGCCGGTCACCTCGTCCGCGGGCACGAACGGAGCGGCGCCCCCGGGTCTCGAGACTTCGTATCCCGCAAAGGTGCCGGGCGCGAATCGCACGAAGCGGTGCTCGATGTTGGTCCCCGCCGTCCACCCGCCGCGGAAGGTGAAACGGGTATTCACCTCCTGGTCCCCCTCGAGGGCATCATCGAGTCCGAAGTCGTCGTAGAGCCAGAGCCGGTTGAGGCCGAAGAACGTGGTGAAGTTCTCGATCGTGGCGCCGCGGCCGCCGTAGAACGACAGCCGGTTGAACGCGCTCCCCTCCACGATCCCGGTTCGATTCACGAAGCCGGCGCGGGTGGCAAAGTCGGGATCGATGGCGTTGAGCCGGTAGTTGAAGCCCCAGGAGCGCCCGGTGCGGTCGAACTCGAGCTTGCCGATCGGACCGCTCCGGGTCCCCGCGTCGTCGCGGGTCCAGCTCCCGCCGAGCTGGGCCTCGATGAAGTAGAGTCGGGCAAAGACGAGGTGCGCGTCGGCCGCGGCGACGCGGTTGTAGGCATCCCCCTCGACGCGGTCGGTATAGGTCATCCCCGCCGTCGAGGCCGCGCCGAGATCGTAGCGCGCGCGCGCGATGTTGAAGAGCGCGTCGTCCTCGCCCGGCGTTTCGTCGAGCGCCGCGAGGTATGCCGTGGCCAGCCGGCCGAACTTGCCGGTGAACTTGGCGCCTCCGAGCGGATCGCCGATCTGGCGCGTGTAGACGAGGCGATTCGGCGTGGCGAAGAGCTCGATTCCCTCGAGGAAGAAGGGCCGCTTCTCCGGGAAGAAGAGGGCGAACCGCTCGTTGACCGTCACCTGGCCCTCGTCCGACTCGATCGTGCTGAAGTCGGGATTGACCGTGGCGTCGAGGGAGAAGTTGGTGAAGCCGAGCCGCGCGTTGACGCCCGCGCTCGGATCGGGGTCCTCCCGCTCGAAGTCGCCGCCCGGCGCGCGGGCCCCCACGAATGCCGTCGTCACGAAGGGCTGCACTTCGGTCACGATGCCGCGCTCCATTCCTTCGAGGCCCGTGACGGTGCCGCTCTGCGCGAGGAAGCTGCTGTTGGCGCGCCGGGTATCCGCCCAGGTGTCCTGATAGCCGGTGCGCTGGGTGACGCGGACGATGTTGAGCCCCCAGGTCTGCGGCGATCCGCCGGGGAAACGGAGACTCTTGAAGGGGATCCTGATCTCGACCTCGTACCCCGATTCGGTGATCCGCCCCTGGGACTCCCAGCGGTAGTCGGGGTTGAGGTCCACATTGCCCGCCATCAACTCGCCCGGCGTGAACTGCCCTTCGCTCCGGACGCCATCCTCCTGCGCGCCGCGCGCGTTGACGCCGAAGATGAAGGCCCGGCGCTGGTCGTTGAACGTGTCGATGTAGATGGTGACGCGGTCTTCGTCGCCCAGGTTGTCGCGATCCGCCACTGTGGCGCGGATCGACTGCGGGCTCGCGTCGCTGGCGATGATGCCGAAGTGGATGGCGGATGGCGAGTACCAGACGCGGACCTCGGTTTCCTGCTCGGCCGGGCGGCTGTCCACCGGCTGGTACTGCCGGAATCCGGTGAGCCGGGCCGCCTGCGCCCACGCCGGCTCGTCGAGCTGGCCGTCCACGCTGACCTCCGCCTCGATGCGTGGAACCTGCGCCACGGGTGGAGGCGCCTGCGGGGGACGGCCGCTGCCCGGGTCCTGGAGGGCGGCGAGGA
>DASTYH010000191.1:0-4297 GCA_035765075.1 Gemmatimonadales bacterium | reverse complement strand
GACGGAAGCCGCGGACCAGCCGGAACCGGTCCATCCCCGCAAGCTCGGCGAGGGTGGCGAGGGGGATCTCCTCGGCGAAATGCTCGCGGAGGTACTCAAGCGCGGGGGCGATATCGCGCCGGGCGGGATCGTGCCGATGATCGTCGGGAACACCGCCGCCGTGGCGCCGGGCCAGATCGGCGAGAATGGCGAGCAGCAGCGTATCGCGCTCGAGCCGAGCCTCCGGCAGCTCGAGCCCGCGGTGGAGCTGGAGCAGCCGGGCGGCGAGCGGCGCGTCGGTCACCACGGCGGCGGCAAAGGAGGGCAGCCCCACCCGTCGCCCCGCCGCCGCATCCGCCGCGGTGGCGACGGTGTCGGCGTCCACGTACAGCATCCGGTACGAGTAGCTCCCGTCCCGGGCGGCCGGATGCCCGTCATGCGCGGCGTCGGGGTTCACCACCACGATCTGCCCCGGCACCGCCGTCCAGGTGGCGCCGCGCGCGGTGAACGCATGCGCCCCCGCCTCCACGACGCCGATCGCGTAGCCCTCGTGCGAATGCCGAGCATAGCGGTGCCGGCTGCCGCTCGCGCGCAGCAGCTCGATGCCGTCGAAGTCGTCCATCCGCCAGTAGCGCGAGGCCTGCATGCCGGGTCCGCAGGTAGCCAGGTGCCAGGTGCCAGGTAGCCAGGTAGCTAGGTAGCCAGGTAGCTAGGTAGCTAGGGTAGCTGAGTGGACACGGATTGTCATCCCGCGCGCAGCGAGGGATCTGGCCGGCGTCGCCTTGTGGCCCGGCGGAAGCGCAGGGGCCTCGTTTCCTCACCCTCTGTCCCGACCGGGAGCGACGTCCGCCGACGGCTGAAGCCGCCACTCGGCTCTATCGCTGAAGCGACCTCGCTCCGCGTCACCTCACCCCCTGTCCCCCCTCTCCATGAAATGGAGAGGGGGGACTTGCATGCGGGGACCGCGCTCGCGACGATCTGTCATCCCGAGCGGAGCGAGGGATAATGCAGGGGCTGTGTGTTTCTCGGAGCCGCAGGCACCCCCCAACACCGGAGCAGCCCCCTCCCCCACCTAGCCCCCTCCAGTCCGCCCCCGCATACTTAAGCCATTCCCTCGACAAGGTCCCCCATGGACGACCTGCGCAGCCGCATCGAGCAGGCGCTCGGCGCCACGCACGAGTTTACCCGGGAGCTGGGCGGCGGCGGGATGTCCCGCACCTACCTCGCCACCGAGCGCGCCCTCGGCCGCGAAGTGGTCGTCACGGTACTCGCCCCCGAGCTCCTCGCCGGCATCTCGGTCGAGCGGTTCCGCCGCGAGGTGATGACGGCGGCGCGGCTGCAGCACCCCCACATCGTCCCCGTCCTCACCACCGGGGATGTCGAGGGGCTTCCCTGGTTCACGATGCCGTACGTCGAGGGGGAGAGCCTCCGCCTCCGGCTGGGGAAAGGCAACCTCGCAGTGGGCGAGGCGGTGAGCATCCTCCGCGATGTGGCCCGCGCACTCGGCTACGCCCACGAGCGCGGGATCGTCCACCGCGACATCAAGCCCGACAACGTCCTCCTCGCCGCGGGGAGCGCCACCGTCACCGATTTCGGCATCGCCAAGGCGATCAACGCCGCGCGCGCGGCGGGGGAGACGCAGGCGACGCTCACCCAGGTCGGAACCTCGATCGGGACGCCGACCTACATGGCGCCGGAGCAGGCGGCCGGGGACGCAGACACCGACCATCGGGCCGACATCTACGCCTTCGGCGTGATGGCCTACGAGATGTTCGCCGGCCACCCGCCCTTCCAGGCCGACTCCCCCGCCCGGCTCGTGGCGGCGCACCTGATGGAGAAGCCGCGCGACATCCGCGACCTCCGCCCCGAGCTCAACCCGGCGCTCGCCGAGATGGTCATGGCGTGCCTCGCCAAGAACCCCGGCGACCGGCCGCAGCAGGCGCGCGACATCGTCCGGGTGCTGGAAACGGTCACCACGAGCGGCGACTTCAGCCACGCCCCCGCCATCCTCCGCGGCGGCCGCGTCCGGCTGGCCCGGGCATTGGCGATCTGGGCCGCGGCCGCCGCCGCCGTGATCGTGACGGCGTGGGCCGCCACCGAGGTGATCGGCCTCCCCGACTGGGTGCTCCCCGGCTCCATCGGCGTGATGCTCGCCGGCCTTCCGGTCATCGCCTTCACCGCCTTCGTCCAGCGCTCCGCCCACCGCGCCTTCACCGCGACGCCCACGCTCACGCCGGGCGGCACGCCCGCGGCCGCGCAGGGCACGCTGGCGACTCTCGCCCTCAAGGCGAGCCCCCACGTGTCGTGGCGCCGGACCTGGCTCGGCGGGTCGGTGGCGGTGATCGGCTTCGGCGTCCTGGTGCTCGGCTTCATGGTGAGCCGCGCGATGGGCATCGGCCCCGCCGCCTCGCTCCGCGGGACCGGCGCCTTCGGCGAGACCGAGACGCTGGTCGTGGCCGACTTCCGCTCGCCCCCCGGCGATTCCACCCTCGGCCCGACCGTGGCCGAGGCGCTCCGGACCGACCTCGCGCAGTCGTCGTCGTTCCGGGTGCTCACGCGCGCGTCGGTGCGCGAGATCCTCCGGCTGATGGACCGGCCGGCGGAGAGTGCCGTGCCGTTCGAGGTGGCGCGCGAGATCGCGACGCGCGAGGGCGCCAAGGCGGTGCTCGACGGCGCGGTGGTGCGGCTGGGGCAGAGCTACGTGGTGTCGGGCCGCCTCGTCTCGGCGCTCAACGGCGAGGAGCTGGCGACGTTCCGCGAGACCGCCGAGAGCGAGGACGAGCTCATGACCGCGCTCAACGGGCTCTCCCGGGCGGTGCGGGAGAAGGCGGGCGAGTCGCTCCGCTCCATCCGCGCGAGCTCGGAGCTCGAGCGGGTGACGACGCCCTCGCTGCCCGCGCTCCGGAAGTACGTCGAGGGCTCGCTCCTGGCGGACGAGCAGGGCCAGACCGACCGCGGCATCGCGCTCCTCCGCGAGGCGGTGCAGCTCGACACCGCATTCGCGATGGCGTGGCGGAAGCTCGGCGTGCTCCTCAGCAATGACGAGCTCCGCCGGACCGAGGCGCTCGGCGCCATCTCGACGGCGTTCCGCCATCGCGACCGCCTCACCGAGATGGAGCGGTTCCTCACCGAGGGGTACTACTACACCAACGGACCGGACCCCGACTACGACCGCGCGCTCGCCGCCTATACCGAGGCGATACGGCTGGACACCCTGAACACGAGCGCGCTCAACAATTCCGCGGTCATCTACGGCCGGCGGTTCGAGAACGAGCGCGCGCGCGAGCTGTATGCCCGGGTCACCCGGCTCCCCCGGACGTTCGGTGGCGCGTTCACGAACCTGCTGCAGGAGCAGATCCGGGTCGGTCGCCCTGTCGCCGAGATGGAGTCCACCGCGGCGGCATTCAGGGCACGGTTCCCCGGGAGCGAGCAGCTCTGGCTCGCCGACCTGATGGTGGCGTGGGGCGGCCGGGACCTCCGCGCGACGGACAGCATCGCCCAGGCGGTCGCGAGTCGCGCCACCAACGCCAGGACCGCCATCCTCGCCGCCAACTGGTCGGCCGCCATGCTCCGCATGCAGGGACGGTGGCGGGAAGGCCAGGCGTGGGGCGCGCGGGCGGGCGATGCGCGCCGGCGCGCCGAGGAGGGACCGGCGGCAGCGCAGATGCAGGTGGTGGACAGCGCCTACAGCGTGGCACTCTTCGACGACCCGGCGAAGGCCCGGCCGATCGTGGCACGTGCGCTCGCGCGCTATCCGATGGACTCCATCCGGCCCGCCGAACGCGACTGGTGGGGCCTGAGCTACGCCGCCGTCGCCGCGGAGGACCCCGCGCTCGCCCGTGCGGCGCTCGCCGGATTCGTGCGGGACCTGGCCGGCGAGGAGCCCGACTCCATCGGCGCGCACGCCGCCTTCGCCGCGCGGGTGGCGCTGGCCGAGCATCGGTGGGACGACGCGATCCGGCTGAGCACCGAGGCCAACGCGCGCTTTGCGATGCCGCCGCGCGAGCTTTCCCTCAATGCCGCGCGCGCACACGACGCCGCAGGCCGCCCCGACTCCGCCATCGCCGCCTACGAGCGGTTCCTCGGCGAGCCGGCGCCGGCTCCCTGGCAGGACGCGTGGGACCGCGCCCCCACCCATCTCCGCCTGGGCGAGCTGTACGAGGCAAAGGGGGATCTCCGGAAGGCCACCGACCAGTACGCCGAATTCACCCGCCTCTGGCAGAACGCCGACCAGAACCTGCAGCCGAAGGTGCGGGAGGCGAGGGAGCGGATGGCGAGGCTGGGGGCGAGGACGGGGTAGGTCGGACGGTCGGACGGT
>DASTYH010000190.1:0-11202 GCA_035765075.1 Gemmatimonadales bacterium | reverse complement strand
CTCGAAGTACACCGAGCCGCCGCCGGTGATGATTCCCGGCGAAAGCGTGAACCGGGACGTCTCGCCCCCCGGCGCAGTGCCCAGCCGGATCCGCTGGCCGCTCCGGATGGCGAATACGTCCATGTCGTACGACGACCGGTTGCTCACGTCGAGCCGGGCATTCTGTCCCTCTGGCGCGGGCGCCGCCGGCTCGGCCGGCTCGGCGGTGCTGGCGGCACAGGCGGGGAGCAATAGAAGAACGACGGCGAGTGCAATCCGGGACATGACCATGGTCCACCTCCTCAGCGTGCGTAGCCGGAGCCGGCTATCGGGCGCGGCTCACCGCCTCGACGGTGCCGCCAGCCCGGTGCGGGCGCAAGGCGGTGCGTCACATTCCGCCCCATGAACGACACCGGACTCACGGTCCTTGGCGCCGCGATGGTAGCGCTCTGGCTCCACGGCATCTGGGCCTACGTCCAGATGGTCCGTCACCGGAAGCCCGGTACCAGCCCCTTTTCGGTCAGCTGGGCCCCCGACCGGCTGACGCCTGAGGGGCTCAGGTTCCGCCGCCGCGTGCTCTGGAGCTGGGCGGCGATCGCCGCCCTCCTCGTCATCGCGCTGATCATGGGAGCGGGACGGTAGGCGGCGGCTGTTGGCGGCGGACGTTCGAGGATATGCTGCATACGCGGCGACCCGAGCCGCGACACCGATCCCAGGAGCGAATCGCATGACCCGTCGTCCGACGTGGCTCGCGTGGCTCTTCGGTACGGCAGGCGCCACCGTGGTCCTGGTCCTGGCCGACCGCGTCTCGCACGATGCCCCCGAGGCCGGATGGCGCCTCACCCTCCCGGCTGCCGCACTCTACGCCGGCGTCCTCGTCGGGCTCGGGATGGTGCTCCTCGGACGGGCCCGCACCTGGCCTGCGGCGGCGCTCCTCGCGGCGGTGGTCGTCTGGATCGTCGGCTGGCTCGCGCCGGCGCTTGCGGTGGGAGAAACGGGCGAGGGCATTGCGCTGGTGATGCTCGGAACGGGATTCGTCGAGCTGCCCCTCGCGGCGCTGTTGGGACTCTGGATCTTCCTGCGCTACGCAGGCTGGCAGCACCCGCGCAGTGATTCCGCCGGCCGGGAGGCCCGGCGGACCGCATGAGCGACGCCGCGTTCGAGGCGATCAGGGAAGCGCTCGAGCCGATGCGCGCCGCGCGCGCCTGGCATGGTGGGGCAACTCCGCTCGGCGCCCTTCGCGGGGTCCGCGCCCCCACCGCCGCATGGCAGCCTGCCCCGGGCCGGCCGAGCATCTGGTCGCTCACGCTGCACATCGCCTACTGGAAATACGCCGTGCGGCGGCGACTCGACCCCGCCGACCACGATCGCTTCCCCAGGCATCCCGCCAATTTCCCCGCCGTTCCCTCCGTCGCGAGCGAAGCGGCCTGGCGTCAGGACGTCCAGCTCCTCCGCGAGGAGCACGCCCGCCTGCTCCGGGTCATCGACGGCTTTCCGCGCGATCGCCTGGGACGCGATGCGGGTGGACGACGGCACTTCTCCCATGCCGATCTCATCATCGGTATCGGGATGCACGACGCGTATCACGCCGGCCAGATTCAACTCATCAAGCGAATCTGGCAGGCGCGCCCACGACGACGCTGACGCTCACGCGCGGTCGGGCTCGAGCTCGAAGATCTCCTCGACCGTCATCCCGAAGAGCCGGGCGATCCGCATCGCGAGGGAGAGACTCGGCTCGTACCGCCCGGTTTCGACGGCGTTGACCGTCTGACGCGACACGGAGAGTCGCTCCGCCAGCTCAGCCTGCGACCACTCCCGCTCGGCGCGCAGGACGCGAAGTCGGTTCTTCACTGATACCGCTTCCATCCACGCCAGAGACCGAAGGCGTAGAAGATGACGAGGAAGGGGAGGATGTGGCGGTAGCTCCAGTCGTCGGGCGAGAGCCCGACCGCAAGGTCCAGAAGCCCGAGCGTCATGATCAGGAGCAGGGTCAGCGGAAAGGCGATCGCGAGCGCCTCGAGATGTACCCGGCGGTGCAGCTCGTCCAGGGCGCCGATGGCGCGAACGACCCCGGCCAGGGCGAGCATGAAGGGGACGACGGGGCCCAGCGCGATGATCAGCCGTATCCTGGGCGGCAGGT
This sequence comes from Gemmatimonadales bacterium, assembly GCA_035765075.1. Classification (GTDB taxonomy): domain Bacteria; phylum Gemmatimonadota; class Gemmatimonadetes; order Gemmatimonadales; family GWC2-71-9; genus CAMLLJ01. The sequence goes on along the minus strand of DASTYH010000190.1, from coordinate 9,083 downwards.
CGAGCTCCAGCGCAAGTCGGGCACCGACGTAGGTCAGGCCCCAGAGGATGCCGGGTACCAGGGGACTTGCGGGTAGCCGGTCAAGCAGGCGGTCCTGGGTCATGGGATGGCTCCTGTTCTGGTTCCTGCACCTGATTTCGCTGCAATGTGTAGCGCACTCAGTACATTTTGTCAAGTATACTTGTCATTTCCAGCCAAAGGGGGTTCGCGATGAGGTCCCGCAAGCGCTACCAGCTGGATAAGGTGACGGTCGAGCCCGCCGGGAGCCGGGAGAGCAGCTGGACCTTCGCCGGGGAGGCGGTGCGGGGGACGGAACTCGCCTATCTCGTGGTGGACGGGAACTTTCCCAGCCGGAATCTCTGGGAGTTCATCGTACGCATTCCCACGGCCCGCGGTGCCCGGGTCGAGGTGCGGCCCCGGACCGCGCCGGCCGTCAAGGCCTGGGAGGAGCTGCCGGACCGGTCGCTCACCTTCTCGCGGGCCACCCGGGGAGCCGCGCGGGGGAAGTGGTACTGCCAGGTGGCGCTGGCCGACGCAACCGGCGAAAAGTCGAAGAGCGTGGTTCGCACCGACGAGCGGGACCAGCTCCCCGCCTGGTTCGATGCGCTGCAGGGCCGCATGCGGCGCAAGGAAGCGGTGAAACCCACGAAGGGCACCGATGGTAATTCCCTGGTGATCCTCGTCCCCCCCGACGACCACGCCGCCATGATCCGGCTCTTCTTTGCGACGAAGGTCTGGATCCTCAAGGAGCGAATCGTCGTGGGCGACCACACCTGAGCGTACCGGAGATCCGCATGCGCACACCGATCCTGGCCGCCGCCGCGGCGCTTGCGCTCGCAGGCACCGACGCGAGCGCGCAGACCGCCGCCGACAGCGCCGGCGTCCGCGCTGCGGTGCTCGACTACGTCGAAGGGTTCTACGAAGGTGATTCCACCCGGCTCGTGCGGAGCGTCCGCCCCGAGGTCGTGAAGTTCGGCTTCTACGTTCCTCGCGACTCCACCCGGTACCACGGTGAAGCGATGTCCTTTACCGAGATGCACGCCTTTGCCAACACCGTGAAGCGCACCGGGCGGCGCGCGCAACCCGATGCTCCGAAGGTGATCGAGCTGCTCGACGTGCAGGACCAGACCGCCGCGGCCAAGCTCACCGCCTGGTGGGGAACGGACTACCTGCAGCTTGCGCGTTACGACGGCCGCTGGATGATCATCCACGTCCTCTGGCAGTCCCCGCCGCGCGGGGAATGACGGCGCGGCCTGCCGGGATGCCCACGATCGTCCGGAGCGCTCTGACGCTGCAGTCCGTCTATTACGTCCTGACGGGGATCTGGCCGGTCCTGCATATGCCGTCGTTCGAAGCGATCACGGGGCCCAAGGTGGACGACTGGCTCGTCCGGATGGTGGGGCTCCTCGCCGCCACGATCGGGGTCACGCTCTGGCTCGCGCTCCGGGCGCGGCGCTGGACGGCGGAGATTCGGGCGCTCGCCATCCTCGGCGCCCTCTCGTTTGCGGCGATCGACCTGCGCTACGCCCTGACGGGGCGGATCTCGCCGATCTATCTCGCCGACGCCGCGGTCGAGCTTGGCCTCGCCGCCATCCTCGCGCTGGCATCGCGGCCCGGGAGCGAGGAGCCCGCGTGAGCGGACGCGGAAGCCTTCTGTCCGCCATGAACTGGATGGGAGGACTTTCCCTCCTGCTCTTCTGGCTCCCCGTCTTCGGGCCGCTCGTGGCGGGCGCGGTCGGCGGGTACAAGGCCGGCACTGTCGGCCGCGCCATCCTCGCCGTCTTTCTCCCCGCCGTGCTGATGGGCCTTCTTGCCGCAGCCGCGGCGGCCTGGCTCACCGACTTCTACCTCTGGGGCATCGTCGCGGGCATCGGCACCATCGCGCTCATGCTGCTGCAGATCGGGCCGCTCCTCGCCGGCGCGCTCGCCGGCGGCGTGGCGGCGATGCTCGCCGAACGGCACCGGCGCGCGGCGCCGCGGGCAGGGGGAGACTGACCGATGCGATCGCTGCTCCTCGTCCTTCTTGCCGCCGGCGCCGGGTGTGCGCCGGCCGTGGCGCCTGCGGCCCCGGCGCCGGAAACGGTGGTGATCCTCGTGCGTCACGCTGAAAAGGCCAGCGAAACGGCGGACGACCCGCCGCTCAGCGCACGGGGGAGGGAGCGGGCGGAGGCTCTCGGCCGCGCGCTGGCGGAGGCGGGGGTCAGCGCCGTGATCGTCTCGGAGCGGATCCGCACGCACCAGACGGTCGAGCCACTGCTGCGCGCGCGGGGGCTGGTCCCGGACACCGTCGCGATCCGTCAGGGCGCCGACGCGCATGCGCGCGGGGTGGCCGCGATGATCCGGGAACGGTACCGCGGGAAGACGGTCCTGGTGTCAGGGCACAGCAACACCATCCCGCGCGTGATGACCGCGCTCGGCGCAGGCCCGCTTCCCGACATCTGTGACGCGGCGTATGCCAACCTCTACGTGAAGATTCTGCAGGGGAATGCACCCCCCCGGATCCTCCGGACGACGTTCGGTCCCGCCGACCCGCCCGGCGCCGAGGCGTGCGGCGGAATGCAGGCCCGCTAGCCCTCGCTCCACCCGGCGCTGGCGAATTGCCGCCGATCCGGCCACTCTTGTAATCCGGCCGGGCATACCGTCCGGCCCGAGCAGGGAGGGTCCCATGGCGAAGTGCGAGGTCTGCGGCAACGACTATTATCTGTCGTTCGAGGTCGTGACGGCCGGCAAGACCCATGTGTTCGACAGCTTCGAGTGCGCGATCCACAGGCTCGCGCCGATCTGCGACCACTGCGGCTGCCGGATCATCGGCCACGGCATTGAAGCGAACGGCACGTTCTATTGCTGTGCCCACTGCGCCCACCGGAAAGGCGCCACCGCCATCGTCGATCACGTCTAGGAAGGGCTGCGCTACCCGTCACCCAGCCGCGGCTGGTTTACCAGAGGAGAACCTATGGCAACGAAGCTCGACAAGGCCATCAAGCGGGAACTGGAGCTGGATGGCCAGCTCTACACCGTCATCATGTCCCCCGAAGGGCTCAAGATCACCCCGAAGGGCGGTCGGAAGGGGACCGAGCTCAGCTGGCGCTCGCTGATGGGGAGCGGGATGGGCGGAGGAATGGGGGCCGGCATGGGGGGCAGCATGGGCGGCGGGATGGGCGTGGAGTAGGCAGCATGTCGAAGCGGGAAGATCAGCGGCTTGCGGCCCTGGCAAAGAAGAACGCGGAGCGGGAGGTGAAGCCGAAGGGCGAAAAGGCGGGGCGCTACGACAGCACGCTGCGCCGCAAGCCCGAGGACGACAAGGACCTCCGCTCCTTCTTCGACGAGATGAAGAAGCGGGAGTTCTAGTCGTGCACGGCTGGACGGTGCTCGCGGTGATGACCCTCGGGGCCGCGGCCGCCGGATGTGCGCGGAACCCGCCGGTCGAGGTGAGCCCGGGCGCCGAGTTCGAGCTCGGGATCGGCGAGGCCGCCCGCGTGGCGGACGGCGACCTGACGATCACCTTCGAGCGCGTCGTGGAAGACTCCCGCTGCCCCATCGACGCGGTCTGCGTCCGGGCGGGCCGCGCCACCATCCGCCTCGCCACCCGGAGCGGCGAAGGGGAGCCGGTTCCACTCGAGCTGAGTACCCGTGAAGGGCCGGACGCCGCCGCGTCCGGCCCTTTCACCATCCGGCTGGTAGCGCTCGCACCCCCACGGCGGGCTCGGGACTCCGGAGAGCCCGGCCCCTACCGGGCCACGCTCCGGCTGGAGCGGGAGTAGCCGCCGCCGGTGTGCCGCGTCTCCGGCGCCCGGTGAGCCGCATCGCGGCGCGGGCGCGACGCCCGCGGCAGCTTCGGAGTACCTCATACCCACCTCAGCCAGGAGGCTCCGTGCGCGTTCTTCCGGGTCTCGTCACTTCAGGATTCCTTGCCCTGGCGCTGACCGCGCCGGTCGCCGCGCAGGCCGCGCCGCAGGCCCTCGATGGCGTCCGCAGTGTCACCGTCCTCGTCGAGCGCTCCCCCGAAGCCGTGGCCGCGGGGATCGATACCACGGCGCTCCGGCACCAGGCCGAGGATGCCGTCCAGCGGCTCGGCCTCACGCTGGTACCGCCCGGTTCCCGCGACTCGGCGGACGGCGTTCTCTACGTCAACACGTTCACCGCCACCAATCCGCAGCGCAGCTGGTACGCCGCCTATTTCGAGGTCGAAATGATGCAGCCGGTGACCATCGATCGCACCCCCGATGCCCGGCTGTACGCGACGACCTGGGAGGCGCCGATGCGGCTCCGCGTCGTGGAGCCGGGAAAGATCAGCGCCGAGGTGACACAGGTGGTGGGCGGCATGCTGGATGAGTTCGCCAGCGCGTGGAAGGCGGCGAACCCGGGGAGGTAGTCGATGGGCCCCCCGTCGCTCACGCACGTCTTCTTCGACATCGGCGGGGTGCTCGCCACCAACGGATGGGACCGCGAGCAGCGCGCCCGCGGCCGCGAGCGCTTCGGCCTCGACGAAGCGTTCGAGTACCGGCATCAGGAAGTCGTAGGCGAGCTGGAAACCGGCGCGATCGATTTCGACGAGTACCTCGACATCACCGTCTTCCAGGAGCCTCGGCCCTTCAGCCGGGAGGCGATGCGGGCGTTCATTCTCAGTCTGAGCGAGCCGTTCCCCGCGTCCATCGCATTGGCGCGACGGGTGGCGGAGGCCGGCCGGGTCACCCTCATGACGCTCAACAACGAGTCCGAGGCGCTCAACCTTCACCGGATCGAGCGCTTCGGTCTGCGCGACATCTTCTCCGCCTTCCTCAGCTCCTGCTGGCTCCGGCTGCACAAGCCATCGGTACGGTATTTCGAACGAGCGCTCGATATCAGCCAGGCCGATCCGGCGCGCGCTCTCTTCATCGACGACCGGGAGCACAACCTCGCGCCGGCGCGGGCCCTCGGCTTCCACACCCTCCATTACACCGATGCCGCGGCTCTGGAGGCGGCGCTGACCGGGGCGAACGTCCTCCCCTGATGCCCGCGTGGGCGTGGCCTCTTGCGCAACTGAATGCCCCGCCCGACGTTCAGGCATCCCTTGCATACCGGAGTGGCCAGGATGCGGCGTCGGGATCATCCGCTTCGCCGGATCGTGACCAGCGTGCTCATCGCACCGCTCTTCATCTTCCTGCTCTACTACGCGTGGATTGCGGTCACGGCGTGGCGGTCCGGCTACAGCTGGCAGCAGATGGACTGGAACGCAGATGGAAGAACCACCCTCGGCGAATTCCTCGCCACGGTCGACGTGGGCCGGCGGCCGGTGACCCGGCGCGGACGCCTGTGCGTGGAGTACTTTCACCTGAAGGACGGACGCCCACTGCGTATCGACTGCGAGCCGATCCCGTGAAGCGCCTCGCCCTGCTCGTCGGGCTCGCCGGCCTCGGCTGCGCCGGCGCAGCCGATGGCGCGAACGACACGAAGGAGACGACCATGGCGCATTCGCGTCCGGCATCGCCGTGGGCCTTTCTCGGCCTCCGCACGGGACGCTATTCGGCGCGGGATCTCACCGCGGCGAAGGCGTGGTACACCGAGGTGCTCGGCTTTCCTCCCTACTTCGACGAGCCGTTCTACGTCGGCTTCAACGTGGGGGGGTACGAGCTCGGCATCGTGCCGGACAGCAGCGCCCCGGCCGAGCGGCCCGAGTCGGGGTATGCGTACTGGGGCGTGGGCAATGCCGATAGCGCATTCAACCGACTGATCGAGCTGGGGGCCGTTCCGGTGGAACCGGTGGGCGATGTGGGCGAGGGGATCCGCGTCGGCACCGTGCGCGATCCCTTCGGCAACCTCCTCGGCGTGATCGAGAATCCGGGATTCAAGGCGGAGCAGCCCTGAGGTGACGGGCCGCCGGCCGGGTAACCCTTCGAACCACGAGCGGGAGTTCACCGACCGGGGCGGTGTCCAGTGGACGTTCGCGCCCCGAAAGCGCGTGCGGCGGGAAGAGGAGGAGACGCACGTCACGCTGCTCATCCGCTCCGCGTTCGAAACGCGCGTGGTGACGTGTCGGCGAGACGAATGGGACACGCCGGCTCCGGACCTCGGACGGCTGCTGGCGCAGTCCGTGCCCTCCGGCGGCTCCCGGGGCGCGAAATCGTGATACGTCGCACGCTCGCCCTGACGCTCGCCCTCGCGGCGGTGGCGGCGCCCTCCGGCGCGCAATCGCCGGTCGCGTCACCCCCGTCGACGGCGGCCCGGATCGAGCGGGCCCGCGCCTTCATCACCGACTCCATGGAGCGGGCGGGCATTCCCGGGGTCTCGGTCACGGTCATGCGGGAAGGGCGCGTGCTCTGGAGCGAAGGCTTCGGCTGGGCGGATCTCGAGCAGCGCGTCGCGGTCACGCCGCTCACGCGCTTCCGGATCGGCAGCGTATCGAAGCCGCTCACCGCCGCCGCGGTGCGGCTTCTCGTCGAGGCGGGCACCCTCGACCTCGATTCCCCAGTGCAGCGCTACGTGCCCGCCTTTCCGGTGAAGCAGTACCCGGTGACGACGCGACTCGCGGCCGGCCACCTCGCGGGGATCCGCCATTACCGCGGAGACGAGTTCCTGAGCATGCGCCGCTATCCGGACGTAGCCGCCGGGCTCACGATCTTCGCCGACGACTCCCTCCTGTTCGAGCCCGGCACGCGCTTCAACTACTCGTCGTACGCCTGGAATCTGGTGAGCGCCGTGATCGAGGGGGCGAGTGGCGAGGATTTCCTGAGCTTCATGCGCACACGCGTCTTCCGGCCGCTCGGTCTTCGCCAGACCACCGCGGATCATGTGGACAGCATCGTTCCGTTCCGTGCACGCTGGTACACCGTCGATTCGGCAACGCGGCGAACGGTGAACGCGCCGTACGTCGACAACAGCTACAAGTGGGCGGGCGGCGGCTTCCTCTCGACGACCGAAGACCTGGCGCGGTTCGGCGAGGCGATGCTCGCGGGAACGCTCCTTCGACCCGCGACATTCGAGCTGCTCACCCGCTCGCAGCGCACCGCCGACGGCCGGGAGACGGGGTACGGCATCGGCTGGAGCAGCGGAACGGATGCGCAGGGGCGGCGGCGCTTCTGGCACAGCGGCGGCTCCACCGGCGGAACCGCCTACCTCCTCCTTTACCCCGACCAGGGGCTCGTCGTGGCCGTGCTCGCCAACGGCGACAGCCCTTTCGTGGGCGCCACGCCCGCCATCGCCGGAATCTTCCTCGACTGACGGGCCGCTGGCCCGCCCCCTGCTCTCTCCTCCCCCGCCGGACTCCCGCGGAATCATGCCATCCGCCGCGCGAACCGGCCCGACCTTCGAGGGGAGAGAGCGCCATGTCGTTTCGCCTCAGCTACTTCAGCGCTGCGCTGCTGGGCCTTCTGACCGGCTGTTCGGCGACGCCGGAGCCCGATCCGGCACCGATACCGGCGGCCGCCCCGGCAGCGAAGCCGGCGCCCGCTCCCGCAGAACGCCCGTCCCCGCCCGCGCCGCGAGCCGCGTCGCCCGATACGCCGGCCCGGCCAGCGGCGGGCGAGACGATTCGCGGGGAAACCATCGAATCGGCCGTCACGCAATTCCTTGCAGTGGAGCGTGCGCGCGGCGCCGACTCGCGCCATGTGATCGAGCTCATCGATCTGAACGGCGACCGGAGGGACGATGCGCTCGTGCTGCTCCAGAGCCGCCGCTACTGCAGCGCCAGGGGCTGCGCACTCCTCATCTTCGAGCACACCGACACGGGGTACGAGCTGCATTCGCGGGTCCTCCTCGGCCGGACACCGCTCATCGCGGCGGAGTCGCGGACCCGCGGATGGCGCGATCTCGTGGCGCCGATGACCACCGCGACGGCGGGGATGCGCCTCATGATGCTGAAGCACACCACCGCAGGCTATCCCGACGATCCCGCCCAGCTCGCCGTGGTTCCGGCGACGCGGGAAGTCCGCGGCCGGGTGCTCTTCTCCGACGACTGATCCCGCCTCGACATGGAGAAGCCGCCGCGCTGGCGCGCGGCGGCTTCCCGGTTCATACTCTCCAGATCGGGCGATCCCGCCCGAACGATCAGGCTCGCGGCCGCCGCACCGCCCTCAGGATGAGCAGGAGGACGACGGCGCCGATGAACGCCACGAAGATCGTGCCGGCCAGCCCGGCGAACGGCATCCCGAGCCCGAGTGCGCGGAAGAGGAATCCGCCGATCACCGCGCCGACGATTCCGACGATGATGTCGCCCAGGAGACCGTATCCGATACCGCCCATCACGAAGCTCGCCAGCACCCCTGCGACGAGACCGACGATGAGCCAGGTGATGACGTCCATTGGCTGAGTCCTCCACGTGTTCGGGTGAGCTCCGGCCGGCTGCGGACAGAGGCGGGACCGATCCGCCTGCGCGAACCTATCGCGCGAGCGGAGGCGCCGCAAATGGAGAATCGAAATGGCCGACTTCAGGAAGACCCTCGAAAGCGACGACGGTGAGCGCCGCGCCGTGATTCTCCGGCGACCCGACGGATTCTTCCAGATCGATTTCGAGCGCTGGGACGGGACACAGGTGACCGGCATCGGCGGGCTGTCCGATCCCTTCTGGCGGTTCGAGGGGCGCGAAGAGGTGGCGGCGACGCTCCAGGAAGCGGAGGCGGTGGCGGCTGCGCGGCTGGCCGCGCCCCTCTGAGCGTGCTCGCCGTCGCCTGGCGACCTCCCCGGACACTGGCTCTTGCCATGCTGCGCCGCGGAGTCGTCGTCTGGGCCGGACTGCACGCCGCCGCCCTGTTCTACTCGCGCATCGGACGCCAGGTCCTTCCCGCCCCGGACATCCCCATTCCCGGCATCCCCCTCTTCGGCGCTCTCTGGGTCATCGCGCTCGGCGCGGGCCTCGGCGAACTGGACAGCCGCCGACGGAACGAGCACCTGCTCCTCGCAAACCTGGGCGTCGTGCCGTTTGTCCCGTCGTTGTTCCATGCGCTGATCGCGACCATCGGAGAGATCGCCGTCGCCGTGTCGGTCGCATGAGCTGGGTCCTCGACGCCGACGGCATCGCTCACGCCTACGGCGCGTTGCGGGTGCTCACCTCGGCATCGCTCCGGCTGGAGGCCGGCTGCGTCACGGCGCTCGTGGGGAGGAACGGCTGC
>DASTYH010000189.1:0-3813 GCA_035765075.1 Gemmatimonadales bacterium | reverse complement strand
AGCGCCGCTGCGGCAAGCGCCGCTCCTTCCGCCGGATCGGTACCGCTCCCCACTTCATCGAGCAGCACGAGCGACGCATCGTCCGCCTCGGCGAGAATGGCGCCGAGCGTGCGCACATGCGCGCTGAAGGTCGACAGACTCGCCGCAATGGACTGCCGGTCCCCGATGTCGGCGGCGAAGCGGGAGAATACCGGGAGTCGCGTGCCGGGGCCCACCGGAGGAACGATGCCGCACTGCGCCATGGCCGCAAAGAGCGCCACCGCCTTGAGCAGCACCGTCTTGCCGCCGGTATTGGGACCACTCACGAGGAGGGTGCGCTCCCCCTCGTCGAGCGTGAGGTCGAAGGGGATGACTGCGCTCTCGCCGCCGAGAAGGAGCGGATGACGGCCGTCCACGATGTGCAGGGGCCCCGGCGCCGGCGCGAGCTCCGGCACCTCCCCGGCGGACCCCGTCGCATAGCGGGCTCGCGCCACCAGCTCATCCACACGAAGGCACATCTCGAAGACGGCGCGGACGGCGGGAAGCTCGGGCCGGAGCAGCTCCGTCAGCTCCCGCAGCACGCGAAGCGTCTCCCGCTCCTCCGCCACTTCCGCCTCGCGGAGGGCATTGCCGTACTCCACCGCCTCGGAGGGCTCGATGAAGAGCGTCCCCTGGCTGCTCGACTCGTCGTGGATGATCCCGCCCGGGCGGTGGCGGAGGTCGCGGCGCACGGGAATGACGTAGCGCCCGCCGCGGACCGTCACCGCCGCGTCGGAGCCGCCCGCGGGCTCGATGCTCCGAAGCACCGACTCGAGGCGGCGTACGAGGCGCTGGCGCGCGGCGTGGACCTCCTTGCGCGCCGCGGCGAGGGCCGGACTCGCGGAGTCCAGCACGTTGCCATCGTCGTCGAGCGACTGCTCGAGTCGCCGCTCGATCGGTCGAGGGGGCAGGTCCGCGAGCAGCTCGGCGGCGAGCGGCGCGAGCTCCCGCACCCGCACCAGGTCGTCGCGCACGGTACGGGCCGCCGCGAGCACGCGCCGCACGCGCGCCAGCTCGAGGCCGTCGAGCACACTCCCGTCGATCCGGGCCCGCGCGAGCGCGCGCGCAATGTCCGGCACCGGCTCCGCCGCGAGGGCGTCGCCCCGCCGGAAGAGTGCCGCAATCTCGCCGACGCGCGCGAGCTCCCGGCGGATCCACGGGAGCTCGCCGGTGGGACGCCGGGCGCGGAGGCGCGCGGCGGCGAGCTCTCCTGCCGCGTGGCCGGCAACGATGGCGAGCACGGCGTCGAGCTCGATCGTATCGAGCGCGTCAGTCGTCAGCGCATCGTCCAAAGCCGACGGGGTGCCGGCCAGGTCTCCGTGGCGCGACACCCCGTCCGGGGCCGAAACCTCCGGCGACGTCATCCCTTCTGCAGCTCCTCGCGCACGATCTCGTTGATCACCCGTCCTTCGGCGCGCCCCTTGAATCGCGGGAGCACCTGCCCCATCACCTTGCCGATGTCCTTCGCGCCGCCGTCGATGGCGGCGCGCACCGCGGTGCGGATTTCCGCCGGATCCACCGCGGGCGGGAGAAACTCCTCGAGCACCGCGATCTGGCCCAGCTCGACCGCGGCGAGGTCGCCGCGCCCGGCCTTGTCGTACTGCTCCGCCGCTTCGCGCCGCAGCTTGATCCCCTTCCGCAGCACGTCGACCACTTCCTCGTCGCTCGGCTCGCGCCGCAGCTCGATGCGTCGGTTCTTGAGATTCGCGATGATGGTGCCGAGGACGAGGGTGCGGTCCTTCTGCTGGGCCTTGCGGGCGGCATTCATCGCCGATTGCAGGGCCTCGGCGAGCGGTGCGGGAGCGGTGGTGGACATGGGGGAAGAATAGTGGACGGTAGGTGGGGGACGGTAGACGCTGGACGCTGGACGGTAATCGGTAGGTCGGGGGCTTGCGAACAGGGAACCCTGCACCAGCAACCAGCGACCAGCGACGAGCGTCCAGCGTCCCCCTACCCCGGCGGCCACCCCATCTTCCGGCCCCCCAGCACGTGCAGGTGCAGGTGATCCACGCTCTGACCGGCATCCGGACCGGTATTGGTGACGATCCGGTAGCCGCCGATGTCGAGACCGAGCTCGGAAGCGACGGTGGCGGCAAAGCCGAGCAGGCGCCCGAGGAGCTGCTCTCCCTCGAAGCCGCGGGCACTTCGCACCGCCGGAATGTGGCGGATCGGGATGACGAGCACGTGCGTGGGCGCGCGCGGATCGGTATCCCGGAAGGCGAGCGCCTCATCGGAGCGCTTGACCACCGTGGCTGGAATGGTGCCGGCCGCAATGCGGCAGAAGATGCAGTCGTCCATCAGCTCCCCCTTCCCCGCTCGGTCGTGATCCAGGCGGCCGCCGCGAGCGCCGCCGTCTCGAACCGGAGCACATTGGGGCCGAATGCCACCGGCGTCCACCCCGCGGCAAGCGCCGCCGCCCGCTCGGGATCGGTGAGCCCCCCTTCCGGCCCGACGAGCACCGTGACCTCGCCGGAGACCGGATCGGGCGGCCTTCCGCCCGGGGCTGCGAGCCACCGCGCACCGGGGATGGCCTGCCGGAGGAAGTCCTCGAACCGTGCCGGGGGCGTCACCGCGGGGCTCCAGAGCGCGCCCGACTGCTTCGTGGCCTCGAGCGCCTTCCGTGTCAGGCGTTCCGCCTGTTCCCGGCGAAGGCGAGTGGCCACTCCCTCCGTTCGCGCCGTGATGAGCGGCACTACTCGAGATACGCCGAGCTCGGCCGCCTTTTCGACGAGCCAGAGGAAGCGCTCGCGGTCCCCGGCGGCCACGGCGAGTGTCAGGCCGGACGGCGCCGGATGCTCCGATGCTTCGACGACCTCGACCTCCCATCCCTTGCCACGGGCCCGGAGCACGCCCCGCCCGGCGAGGCCGCGGCCATCGCGCAGCTCCACGTCCGTTCCCGGTATGGCGCGGCGGACGCGGAGATGGTGCGACTCATCCTCGTCGAGGACGATGGTCGCGCCCTGGCGAGCGGCCCCCGCGGGAACGAGGACTCTCACCGTCGCCGCGCCGCGACCGCCCACCAGCCGGCGTCGGTAACCTCGTCGACGATCCCGAAGTCGGCTTCCTCGAGTGCCGGGCGGAAGAGCGGGGCCTCGGCCGTCTCCATCCCGGAAAAGATCGCGAGCCCGTCCCGCCGGAGGGCGAGTCGTATCGCCGGCAGGAGGGTGACGTTGACCGTTCGGAGGATGTTCGAAAGGAGAACGTCGGCAGGGCCAAGCAGCGGCGCGAGATCGGCGGCATCGCCGGTCAGGAAGCTGGTGCGCCCGGCGACGCCGTTCCTTGCCGCGTTGGCGCGGGCGATCTCGTTTGCCTCGTCATCGATCTCGATCCCGGTGGCGAGCCGGGCCCCCAGCTTGACCGCCGCGATCGCCAGGATCCCGCTTCCGCTCCCGAGATCAAGCACGGCATCGCCGGGGGCGAGATGGCGCTCGAGGAGCGTGAGCGCCGCTCGCGTCGAGCCATGTTCCCCGCTTCCGAAGGCGGTCTCCGGATCGACCACCACCGTGATGCGATCGGGTTCGTTGCCGGAAATCCAGGAGGGTGTGACGGTGAGGCGGCCGAAATGCCGCGGGGCGATCCCGTCCCGCCAGCGCACGGACCAGTCCACCGCCTCGAGGGGGCGCCGCGTCGCGCGGACGGCGTGCGTCTCGGCGAGGGCTGCGATCAGCGCATCCGCGCCGGCTTCGTCCTCGGCGAAGGTGACGAGGGTGCCGTCGTCCCGCTCCTCGATGGCCTGACCGGTCCGCGCGACGAGCCAGGCGCCCACGAGGTCCCGCCGATCGGGGGCGGCCTCGA
>DASTYH010000188.1:0-2753 GCA_035765075.1 Gemmatimonadales bacterium | reverse complement strand
TGGAGCTCGTGCCCCCGCGCGTGGGGCGCGAGCTCTGGTTCTATCCGCCGGCACCCGCACTTCCCGCCGTGGCCGACGCCATTGCCCGCCGCGAGGACGCGCGCGTCGGAGCGCAGAACGTCCACTGGGAGGCGAATGGCGCGTTCACCGGGGAAGTGTCGGTCCCGATCGTGGCCGAGGCCGGGGCCCGCGGGGCACTGGTGGGGCACTCCGAGCGGCGGCACATCTTCGGCGAGGCTGATGAGGACACGCGCCGCAAGGTGGCCGCGCTGCATGGGGGCCGGCTCACCCCGATGCTCTGCGTGGGCGAAACGCTCGAGGAACGGGAATCGGAGCGGACCGAAGCGGTGGTCCTGCGCCAGCTGCGCGCGGGCCTCGACGGCCTCACCGTTCCGGAGCTCGAAGCCACGATGATCGCCTACGAGCCGGTCTGGGCGATCGGCACGGGCCGGAACGCCACGCCGGCGGACGCCGCGGCGGTGCACCGTGTGATCCGCGCGGAGCTGGCGCGACTCGGTGCGGTCGAGCGGGTGCCGGTCCTCTATGGCGGGAGCGTCAACCTCAGGAATGCGCTTTCGCTCCTCGCCGAGGACGAGATCGATGGAGTCCTGGTGGGCGGCGCGAGCCTCGAGCCGGACGGCTGGGCCGAGCTGGTGGGAATCGGCTGACGGAGTTGATTCACGCGCTCCGCCCGGATAGATTAAACGGCTGTCCGACACCCGGTTAAGCGAGCGAGCGCATGTTCTATCTGGTCCTCACACTTCTCATCGTCGACGCCCTGATCCTGGCAACGGTGATCCTCCTCCAGGCGGGCCAGGGAGGCGGACTCGCCTCGCTCGGCGGCGGCGGGGGCACCGACACGGTCATGGGTGGACGCCAGGCCGTCACGCTCCTCACGAGAATGAGCTGGTGGTGCGGCGGGATCTTCCTCGCCCTCTCGCTCATCCTCTCGGTCATGTCGGCCAACCGCGTCGTCGGGGGCGGCTCGAGCGAGCTGCAGGAGCGGCTCCGGCAGAGCGCCACACCGGAAGCGCCGGCTCCCGCGCCGGCAGATCTCCCGCTGCAGGCCGCCCCGCCCGCGAGCGGTACCACCCCTCCCGCCGCCACGCCTCCGGCAGGGCAGCCGGGCCAGTGACGGGATCGACCGAGCGGGGCGGACGGGAAACCGATCGCCCCGCTTTCGTACTGCTCGAGGACGGGACGTGGTACGCCGGGACGACGCCGCGCCCGCTCGAGCCGTCGTTCGGCGAGGTGGTCTTCACCACCAATCTCACCGGCTATCAGGAAACCTTCACCGACCCGAGCTACCTCGGCCAGATCGTCGTCATGACGGCGCCGATGATCGGGAACTACGGCATTACCCCCGAGGACATGGAGTCGGGGGCACCGCAGGTGCGGGGGATCGTGGTGCGCGAGCTGAGCCGGGTGCCGTCGAACTGGCGCAGCACGATGCCGCTGGACGAGTGGCTCGCCACATCGGGCGTGCCGATCATCGAGGGGGTCGACACCCGCCGCCTCACCCGGCACATCCGGGAACGCGGCGCGATGCGTGGCGTCATTGCCGAAGGCCGGGAACCCACTCCCGAGCTCGGCGCGCGGCTTCGGGCTTCGCCGTCCATGAGCGGGCTCGACCTGGCGTCCGAAGCCACGGTCGAGGAGTCATATACGCAGGGCGAGGGGCCCCACGTCGTCGCCTACGACTTCGGCATGAAGCGGAACATCGTTTCCATGCTGGTGGAATCCGGCTGCCGCGTCACCGTGGTCCCGGCGGACACGCCGGCGGCCAGGGTCGCCGAACTCAAGCCGGATGGCATCTTCCTCTCCAACGGTCCGGGCGATCCGGCGGCTGTCGACTACGCGCTCCCCAATATCCGGACGCTCGCCGATTCCGGCGTGCCGACCTTCGGCATCTGCCTGGGGCATCAGCTCTTGAGCCTCGCCTACGGGGGCCGGACGGCCAAGATGCCGTACGGGCATCGGGGCGGAAATCATCCGGTCCGCGACCTCCACACCGGCAGTGTTCTGATCACCACTCAGAACCACGGGTTCTCCGTGGTGGGCGACGAAAGCGGCGTCCCAGGTGCACCGGAACTTGAGGTGACGCACCTTAACCTCAATGACGGCAGCGTCGAAGGCATCCGGCACCGGACGCTTCCCGTCTTTGCCGTGCAGTATCATCCCGAAGCCGCGCCCGGCCCGCACGACGCGTATCCGCACTTTGCCGAATTCATGCGCTCGATCCGGCAGCGCCGGGGGGCGCCGGCCTGATCCGACCCGGCCAAAATTGGCCAACCCCTTGACACGCAACACTTAAGCCCGTACTATCGCCCGTGGAACGCCGCGCCGGCGCCCTTCGTCTGTGACCCTCCTGGGGGATGCATGACCAAAGCCGACCTCGTTGAAACGGTGACTGCCTCGATTGCACGCACCGCCGGGCCGATGATCTCGAAGAAGGACTGCGCTCGCGTAGTCGACGCCTTCCTCGACGCGATCAAGGACGCCCTGCGCGACCAGCACAACATCGAAATCCGCGGGTTCGGCACCTTCAAGATCCGGCGCCGGAAGACCCGCATGGCGCGCAATCCGCGCACCGGCGATCCGGTCGAGGTAGCCGCGCGCCCGGTGCCTGTCTTCAAGCCGAGCAAGGAGTTGCGCGCGCTCGTGGCAGACGAGGACGCGCCGGAATCGGCCGAGGCGCAGGGGCTTTGAACGGAAGGGCAGTGAGCGGGGCCGCGCACGGAAAGCGGCCCCGC
>DASTYH010000187.1:0-4238 GCA_035765075.1 Gemmatimonadales bacterium | reverse complement strand
CGACCCGCGACCGCTGGGCGGCGATGTCCCGCGCGTCGATCCGTGCCATCAGCTGGCCGGCCCGCACGCGGTCCCCTTCCCGCACGAGGACCTCCGTCACCGCGCCCATCAGCCTGGTGCTGAGGGTGGCGCGCTCGAACGGCTCCGCGGTTCCGGCCGCGGCGACCGCGGCGTCGAGCATCGTGTCCTGTACGGTGAATGTGGTGCCGGGCACCGACGCGCCCTCGCTGGCCTTCGCTTCCGGCTCCGGCTCCGCGCCACACGCCGCCGCCGCCATCAGCGCCACCACCGCAAGGCTCTTCAACTGGATCTGCATTCGGCTACTCCGTCTCTTCCAGGGATGCGAGCGCGACGATATCCCGGCCGCTCGCCCGCCGCCGCTCTGCCGCGGCGATGATCAGCTGATACCGCGCCTCGGCAAAGGCGAGCCGCGCGGCGGTTTCGGCGGCCGCGGCATCGAACAGATCGGTGACCGTCGCCACGCCCCCTGCATACTTCCGGGCGACGATGCGGTGCGCTTCCACGCTCTGCACGACACCGCGCTCCGCGATGTCCATCCGCGCCAGCGCCACCCGCACGGCGGTTTCCGCTGCCTCGAGCTCGAGCGCCCCCTGTGCCACTGCGGCATCGGACGCCGCTGCCGCCGCGGCCCGCCGACCGCCCGCCGCGCGGCGCTCGGCCAGCTCCGCGCCGCCACTGAACGGGGTCCAGCTCACCATTATGCCCGCGGTCCACGATTCCCCTCCCCCGAACGGCGCAGCGGCCGAGTTCCAGTCGAGCCGACCGAAGGCGTTGACCCGCGGCAGCAGCGCGGCCGTCGCGCGACGGGCATCGAGGGACGCGGCCGACGCCGCGAGGCGCGCCGCGCGCACGTCGGCCCGCTCGCCGCCGTCGGTGGCCAGGGTATCGGCGGCGACGAAGGCGCGGAGCGCCGCGGCCGGAGGAAGCTCGGCGCCGGGTGGCGAGACCGAGTCCGGCGGGACGCCGATTGCGAGCGCGAGGCGGGTCCGCGCCAGATCCGCCTCACCCTGTGCCGCCAGGAGTCGCGCCTCGACCTCCCCGGCGCGCACCGCGGCGAGAAGAGCATCGGAGCGGGTCACCAGCTCGTTCCGGTACATCGATTCCGCCTGGCGCTGGTGGGCCCGCGCCGACGCGAACGCGGTATCGAGCGCGGTCGTCACTTCCCGGGCGAGGATGGCGCCATACCAGCCGCGCACCACGTTCACCGCGGTTCCGCTCCGCTCCCACTCCGCCGACGCGCGGGCAGCGCCGGCCGCGCTGAGGGCGGCGCGCCGGCCGAACCAGGCGTCTGCGTTGATCAGCGGCTGCTCGAGGATCGTGGCGGCGGCCACGTTCCCGATGTTGTCGGGGTAATTGAGCCGCGGAGGCTCGAATGCCTCCGGGGTCACGCCCCGTTGCCGGAGGAGTGAGCCGAACGCGGAGAGCGGTTCATTCGTCCCGACATATCCGCCTTCCAGTCGCACCGTCGGCAGGAATCCCCTGAGCGCTGCGCTGGCCGAACCCGCCTCGGCGTCCGCTCGGCCCGCCGCCATGCGATTGGCGTAAGCCGCCGACTCGGCGCGCCGGAGCGCGGTCCGCAGATCGGTGATCTGGGCCGCCAGGTCTCCCGGCACAGTCCCGAGGAAGGCAACGGCGATCAGCAGTGGCGTCCGCATCGAGTATCTCCCGGAGTCCGGCACACGGTCTCGCTGTACTTTGTATTACTGTATAAGCATATAGCTATATAGTCAAGCCCATCATCGTAGGTCGATGGTAGCGGGATCCCCATGAGCTTTCCGTGAATGCACCGGGAACGAGCCCTCATCGGCTCGCGTGCACCACGGCGGCGCACTCAGAGGGGCGGCGAGGGCACGGAAAAGGGCTTCTGCTGGAGAATGGGACGGTCCGCGGGTCAGCCCGGAATCGGGCGATCCCGCTGCGCGGCGAGCGCCGAGAGATCGGAGACGACGCGAATGCCGCTCTTCTCGAGGCGTGTCCCCAGGCGCTCGGCGCCGGCCCCACCCGCCCAGACCGGGACGGTGGCGGGAACCAGCGCCCGCAGTCGTTCGAGCTCGGCGACGACGCGGTCGCCGTCGTCCACATACGTCACGCTCACCGCCACGAGCGACGCATGCGCCGTTCGCGCCGCGGCCGCGATGTCGCCGGCTGGGAGATCCGGTCCGAGGTACACCACTCGCCACCCCGAGGCGGCAGCGGCTGCGGCGATCGCCAGCGCGCCGTTCGCGTGGCGCTCGCCCGTTGCCGTTGCGACCACGACGATCGCCCCCGCATCCCGCGGCTGGAGCGTCCGCATCATATCGGCCCCGATGTCGTGGAGCACGGCGGAGGCGAGATGCTCCTCGGCGGGGGTGAGGTGGCCGGCGTGCCACTCGTCGCCGACGAGACGGAGCAGCGGCGCCCCGACCGACTCGAGGAAGGGGACGATGCCGAGCAGCGCCGCGGATCGGCGAAGCGTCGCATCGAGGCCAACCCCGTCGAGCCGGCGAACCTGCTCCAGCGCACCTGCCACCACCGGCCCCGGATCGGGGGGCGGACCCTTCGCTGCGCCGCGATCACCCGAGGCCAGATCCGCCGCCACCAGGCCAGCCAGCTCCTCCGTGTCGAGCCGGGCCACCTGCCGGATGCCACGCCCGGCGGCCGTCGCCTGACGGAGCAGGGTGAGCCGCCGGATATCGGCATCCGAATAGAAGCGCTGTCCCCCCTCCCCCCGGCCCGGCACCACGGCCCCGTACCGGCGCTCCCAGACGCGAATGACATCGGGCGTGAGCCCTGTCCGGTGCGCTACCACGCCGATCGGATGATGGCCTGCTTCGATTTCCATGGGGGAAAGTTGGCGCTCTGTCCACATCTTGTCAAGCTTTTATTTGGACAAGGCCTTGACAAACACCAGGAGCAGGCGCAAATTCCTGGACATTGCCGGGACAGAATGACTCCGGCTGGGTGCGACACCAACCGCAATGGGAGGGCTTGATGAGAAACGTGGATGTACTGGCCGTGGTGCTCCTCGTAGTCGGAGGCCTCAACTGGGGCCTGGTGGGAGCCGCGGGCTTCGATCTCGTGGCTACGCTCTTCGGTGAGATGTCCCTGCTGAGCCGGGTGGTCTACCTGCTCGTCGGCGTCTCCGCCGTGTACCTCGTCGCGCGCTGGCGCGCGATCCTTCGCTGAACGTCAACGTCCAGGAGATATCGCAATGATCCGAGTTACCGCACTGGCTCTCGTGGCCGGCCTGACCTCGGCGGGCGCTCCGCTCGCCGCCCAGATGTCGTCCCCGCGCCTCTTCGTCGAGGGTCGCGGCGGGGTGGCCGTCCCCACGTTCGATATTGCCGACGTCGCGAAGACGGGGGCGGCCCTCGGCGGCACCGTGGGCTACATGGTGACGCCGCGCATCGCCCTCTTCGGCGAGTTCGACTACGGCATGCACAAGGACAAGGCGACGGGTGATGCCGACATCAGGACCCTCCACTACATGGCGAAGGTCGGCTATTCGCTCACCGGGCCGCGCGAGCGGGGATGGGAGGCGATGGTCAACCTGGGCGCCGGAGCGGTGGGCTTCGATGTGGAAGGCGCGGCGTCGACATTCACCTATCCCGCGATCAATGCCGGTGCCAAGATCGCCTACAACGTGAACCGTTCGCTCGCGGTCGTCCTCTCCCCCCAGGGCGACATCGCCTTCGGCGACGAGGCGGAGATCGGCACGAACAACGCGTGGGTGTGGCCGATCACGATCGGCATCCGCGGCAGGTTCTGATCGATTGTCCCGCGTACGGATGCGAACCCGGGAGCATCACCTCACCACGGAGCGCTTCTTTCCGGCGGTGCGCGCCGACGTCTTTGCGTACTTTGCGGACGCGGCGAATCTCCAGCGGATCACTCCGCCGGAGCTCGGGTTCACCATCCTCTCCCCTCTCCCGGTCGCCATGGCGCCGGGCGCGGTGATCGACTATCGCCTCCGGCTGATGGGCGTCCCTTTTCGCTGGCGGACGCTCATCACCGAATGGGAGCCGGACGTGCGGTTCGTGGACGAACAGGTCCGCGGGCCGTACGCGGCGTGGCGGCATGAACACGCGTTCCGCGACGCGCCCGGCGGCACCATCGTGACCGATGCGGTGACGTGGCGATTGCCCTTCCACCCGGTGGGAGACGTCGCGGCGCCCATCGTCCGGCGGCAGCTCGAGCGGATCTTCCGTTACCGGGGGAAGCGGCTCGCCCAGCACTTC
>DASTYH010000186.1:0-7603 GCA_035765075.1 Gemmatimonadales bacterium | reverse complement strand
CCGCCGGAGATCTCCCCGCGGTTCCGAGCCGAGAAATTCGGGGCCCGTGCCGGTGCGGACCGCCGCGGCCCCCTCTCCGCCGCCATGGAAGGTGACGACGAGGATATCGACGAGCGGCCGGACCGAATCCACGACGGCCGCGCTCCGCTCGATATCGAGAAGGTTGTAGGCGAACGGGTAGGTCGTGAACCCGATGAGGGCCACCACCGCCAAGCTGTCACCGCGCACTACGGTGTCGATCGAGATCCGGTCGAGGGGCCCGTAGGAGCGGAGGCCGAGGGAATCGAGCACAGCGCGCGTGGACGCTCTGCCCGCGGCGCCGAGATCCCCGCTGTGGTTGTTGGCGAGGTTCAGATGGCTGAACCCCGCCTCGCGGAGGCGCGCGGCGAGGAATGTGGGCGTCCGGAAGGCGTAGCAGTTGGCCCGCACCGGAGGCTCCTTCGGGGTGCGCCCGGCCCGCCGCAGTCGCGCCAGCGCCGGCCGGTCGATGCACTTCTCGCTCACCCCCGTGTCGGCAAAGACGCCTTCGAGGTTGCCGACCACGAGATCGCCGACCAGATGCGGCGCCGCGGAGGCGAGGAGGCGCCGCCCGCTGTCCGGAGGGAGTCCACCGGGAAGCGTGGTGGTGCCCAGGTTGATGTCGCCGGTGAACGCGAGGGTGATGCGGGCCGGGCGGAGGCGGATCGGCTCCGCTGGCGCTGCCGGGCGGATCGTATCGGGTCGGGGTGCCACGACGACGGTATCCCGCGGGAGTGAGTCGCGCGGCGCCGGGGCGGCGACCGGCGGCGCGGGACGCGCGCAGGCGCCGGCCGCGACCAGCGCAAGGAGCGTCGCACCGCGGCTGAGGGTCACCGGGCCTGTGCGGCGCGGAGCCGGTCGAGCGACGCGCTCCGGCCGACCACGGTGAGCAGCTCGTTGACCGGCTCGGACACCGTCGAGCCGGTGAGCGCCACCCGGATCGGCTGGAGCGCATCGCCCAGCTTCACTCCCGCCGATTCGGCCGAGGCCTTGAGCGCGTCGAGGATCGGCTCGGGCTGCCACGTCGCCTCGTCGAGCGGATCGAGCGCGGCGACCGCGCGGCCGAGGTTGGCGGCGAAGCTGTCGCCCATCTTCCGGATCAGCGCTTCCGCCTTCGGATCGACGCTCGCGGGACCGTTGAGCCGGACGGCCACCTGCTCGGCCAGCTGGGTGATGGTGCGCGAGCGCGTCTTGACCGCATCGATCATCGGAAGGAGATCGCGGCCGCCGACCGCGACGCCCAGCCGCTCGAGCTGGCGCTCGACGGGCCTCAGCAGCTCTGCGGCCGGCGTCGTGGAGAGATACTGGCCGTTCATCCACTCGAGCTTCACCGTGTCGAAGACGGCCGGTTTGCTCTGGATTCCCTCGAGCGAGAATGCCGCAATCATTTCCGTCTCAGGCATGATCTCCCGGTCGTCGCCCGGCGACCAGCCGAGGAGGGCGAGGAAGTTCCGCATCGCCGCGGGGAAGATGCCCTGGTCCTGGTATTCGCCGACGGCGGTGGCACCGTGGCGCTTGGACAGCTTCTTCCCGTCGCTCCCCAGGATCATCGGGACGTGGGCAAAGACCGGCGTGGACCGCTCGAGCGCCCGGTAGAGGGCGATCTGCTTCGGGGTGTTCGAGATGTGGTCGTCGCCCCGGATCACGTGGGTGATCTCCATGGCGATATCGTCGGACACCACGGCGTGGTTGTAGATCGGCGAGCCGTCGCTCCGCAGGATGACGAAATCGTCGAGATCGCGCCCCTGGAAGCTGATCCGCCCGTGCACCGCGTCGTCCCACGCGATCTCCTCGTCCGGCATGCGGAGGCGGATCGTGCAGGGGGTGCCGAGCTCGAGGCGAGCCTCGATCTCGCTGGGCGAGAGGTCGTGGCAGCGGCGATCGTACCGGAAGCCTTCCTTGCGTGACTCCGCGCGGGCCCGCTGCGCGTCCAGCTCCTCGCGCGTGCAGAAGCAGCGGTAGGCGCGTCCGGCGGCCAGGAGCCGCTCGGCGTCGGCCCGGTGCCGGTCGCCGTAACTCCCCTGGAAGTACGGGCCCTCATCCCACGTGATGCCGAGCCACGTGAGGCCGTCCACGATCACCTGGGTGTGCGCCTCGGTGCTCCGCTCCCGATCGGTGTCCTCGATCCGGAGCACGAACGTGCCTCCCGTTTTCCGCGCGAAGAGCCAGTTGAAGAGCGCCGTTCGCGCGCCACCGACGTGGAGGTAGCCCGTGGGGGAGGGAGCGAAGCGGACGCGGGGAGAGGGCATGGCGTGTGTGGCCGGCGGTGAATGGTGAACGGCGGGCAGGGAATGGGAAACGGGGAGCGTCGGCGGATACCCCGCTCGCCGCTCCCCGTTCACCGCTCACCGCCATGGACGGAGCGGGAGGGATTCGAACCCTCGATAGGGGTTTACCCCCTATGCCGGTTTAGCAAACCGGTGCCTTCAGCCACTCGGCCACCACTCCAGCTCGTGCGAGGGCAAGAAGTTAACCGGACGGGGTGCGAGGTGCAAATCCGCCTGGAGGCGGCCATGGGGCGCCGGCGAAGGCGATCGAGCGGCCGACCGGCACCGTTAGTTTTCATCCGGCCCCGGACACTGGATCCCATGCTCTACGTCGACAATCTCGGCCATACCGATCCCCGCCTCAATCTCGCGCTCGAGGAGTACGTGCTGCGCCACCGCTTCCCGGGCGAGGAGTGCCTCCTTTTCTACATCAACGAGCCGTCCATCATCATCGGGCGGAACCAGAACACGGTCGAGGAGATCGACCCCGATGCGGTCGAGGCGCGGGGGATCCACGTCGTGCGCCGGATCTCCGGCGGCGGCGCCGTCTATCACGACCTCGGCAATCTCAACTTCAGCTTCATCGCGCCGTACGCCCCCGGACGATTCAACCGGTACGAAGCATTCACCCGCCCGGTCATTGCCGTCCTCAGAGAGCTCGGTGTCCCCGCGGAGCTGGGAGGGCGGAACGACATCCTGGCGGACGGACGGAAGATCTCGGGAAATGCCCAGTTCGTGAGCGGCGACCGGATGTTCAGCCACGGGACGGTGCTGGTGCACACCGATCTCGAGGTGATGCCCACGGTGCTCACGCCCAGGCCCGGGAAGATCGAGTCCAAGGGGCACAAATCGGTGCGGAGCCGCGTGGCCAACATTCGCGAGTTCCTGGCGGAACCGCTCACCGCGGCGGAGCTCCGCAGCCGACTCCTCGAGGGCATCTTCGGCGATGCCTCACCGGAGGGCCGGCTTCGGCTGGACGACGCGGACTGGGCCGCCGTCCGCGAGCTCGCCGAGTCCAAGTACGGGACCTGGGAGTGGAACATCGGGCGATCCCCGCCGAGCAACATCTCGCGGGCGCGGCGATTCCCGGCCGGGGAGATCGATGTCCGGATCGACGTGCAGGACGGGCGCATCGCCGGGGTACGGTTCTTCGGAGACTTCATCGGGCTCGAGGAGGTCTCCGCCCTCGAGCGGCGGCTGACCGGCGTGCGCTTCGACCGGCACGCGGTCGGGGCGGCCCTCGATGCGGTCGAGGTGTCGGCCTACTTCGGGCCAGTGGGCCGGGAGGAGTTGCTGGCGCTCCTTTTCGGGTAGCTTGGAGCCCTCCGGAGCCGCGCCTATTTTCCGGGAAAGGGGCTGGCGAGGACAGCCCGTATCACCGTCAGGGCGGAGACACGATGACGTCGGCAGATTCCGCGCGCGATGGGCACGCCGAGCCGCGCGCTTCCACCGGCATTGCCGGTCTTGATTCCATACTCGGCGGCGGGTTGCCTGCCGACCATCTCTTTCTGATCGAAGGCGCTCCAGGCACCGGCAAGACCACCCTGGCGCTCCAGTTTCTCATGGAGGGCGTGGCGCGCGGGGAGTCGGCGCTGTACGTCACCCTCGCGGAGACCCGGAGCGAGCTGGACAAGGTGGCGGGGAGCCACGGCTGGTCGCTCGACGGGCTCGATGTGCTCGAGCTGACGCCGCCCGATGAGGTGCTCCAGCCCGAGCTGCAGTACACGGTCTTCCATCCATCGGACGTCGAGATGGGCCAGACGATGCGGGCGGTGTACGATGCCGTCGAGCGGCTCCGGCCGCGACGCCTGGTGCTCGACTCCCTCTCCGAAATGCGCCTCCTGGCCCAGGACCCGCTCCGGCTCCGGCGGCAGGTGCTGGCGATCAAGCACTTCTTCATCGGGCGCCGCTGCTCCGTCATGCTCCTCGACGACATGCGAAGCGCCGATCACGACCTGCAGTTCGCGAGCATTGCGCACGGGGTCATCCTGCTCGAGCAGTCCGCGCTCGAGTACGGCGCCGAGCGGCGGCGGCTTCGGGTCTCGAAGCTGCGCGCACAGCGTTACCGGGGCGGCTACCACGATTTCACCATCCGGACCGGCGGCCTGGAGGTCTATCCGCGCCTCGTCGGCTCGGAGTATCCCTTCGTCGAGGCAGACGAGCCTCTTCTGAGCGGCAACGAGCGCATCGATGCGCTGACCGGCGGCGGTCTCGATCGCGGGTCGAGCAATCTCTTCGTGGGACCGGCGGGTGTCGGCAAATCGACGCTCGCCTCGCAATTCGCGCTCACGGTGGCGGAGCGTGGTGAGCAGGTCGCCATCTACCTCTTCGACGAGCGGCTTCGGACCTTCCACGCCCGGGCCAAGGGCCTGGGGATGGAATTCGCCCCGCATGTCGAGTCGGGTCGCGTCTCGATCCAGCAGATCGATCCGGCGGAGGTGTCGCCCGGACAATTCGCCCACCTCGTGGTGCGCGGCGTCGAGGAGGGGGGCGCCCGGCTCGTCGTCATCGACAGCCTCAGCGGGTACATGAACGCCATGCCCGAAGACCGGATGCTGATGATCCACCTCCACGAGCTCATCAGCTATCTCACGCAGCGCGGCGTGACGGCGATCATGACGCTGGCGCAGCACGGCCCGCTGGCGCACGGCTCGAGCCAGGGAGCCGAGGTCAGCTATCTGGCGGACGCCATCGTGCTGCTGCGCTATTTCGAGGCGGCGGGTGTGGTGCGGCAGGCGGTCTCCATGCTCAAGAAACGCGGCGGCCAGCACGAGCAGACCATCCGCGAGTTCCGCATCGATCGGGGAGGGCTCCACCTCGGCGAGCCCCTCCACGGCTTCCAGGGCGTGCTCACCGGCGTTCCGCAGTACGTCGGGATGCACGAGCCACTGATGGACGCCGGCACGGCCGCCGGTGACGTGATCCTGGGATCCTAGCGTGCGCCCGCGCGGCTCGTCGATGTCGGCGGCCACGGTGCTGCTGCATGCACCCACCGGGCGTGACGGAGCGCTGGTGAGCGACGTCCTCACGCGCGCCGGCCACCTCGTGGCCGGCGAGGATTCCATGGAGGCGCTGTGCGCGCGGATCGGCGACGACGGCGCCGTGGCGATCATCGCCGAGGAGGCGCTGACGCCGCCCTCGACGCGACGCCTCATCGCGGCGCTGTCCGCGCAGCCGTCGTGGTCGGATTTTCCCGTCGTCGTGCTCACGAGCGTCCTGGCGATGCAGCGTCCGGCGCAGTCGCTCTTCCGTACGCTCAGGGAACGGGGCAACGTCACACTCCTCGAGCGCCCCGTTCATCCCATGACGCTGCTGAGCGCGGTGGAGGTGGCCATCCGGGCGCGCCGCCGGCAGTACGAGGTGCGTGACTACCTCGAAGCGCGCGAGCGGGCGGAGGAGCACACCCGGCAGGTCCAGAAGATGGAGGCAGTGGGACAGCTCGCCGGAGGAGTGGCGCACGAGGTGAACAACATGATGACCGTCGTCCTGGGCTTCGGCGAGTTCGTGCTCGGCCGGCTCCGGCGGGCGGAATCCCGGGGCACGGCCATCGATCCGGCTGCACTGCGGAGCGAGGTAGAGGAAATGGTGAAGGCGGGGAAGCGCTCGGCGGCGATCACCCAGCAGCTCCTCGCGTTCAGCCGGCGCCAGCGGCACCAGGCGGTCCGGCTGCGCCTGCAGGAGATCGTGCCGGAGCTCCGGGAACTGCTCCGGCGCCTCGTGGGCGCGTCCATCGAGGTTTCCATCCGCCTCCCCGACGATCTTCCGGTGGTGCGCGTGGACCGGACGCAGATCGAGCAGGTCCTCATCAACCTCGTCATCAACGCCCGCGATGCGATGGACGGGCCGGGATCGATCTCCATCACCGGGGAATGTGTCGAGCTGGGGACTGACTTCATGGCGCGCCATCGGGTGGCGGACGTCCAGCGGGGACGCTGGGTGCAGCTTGCCGTGTCGGACACCGGCCGCGGGATGGATCGCGAGACGCAGGAGCGCGCCTTCGAGCCGTTCTTCACCACGAAGCCGGTCGGAGCCGGGACCGGGCTCGGGCTTTCCACCGCCTACGGCATCATCAAGCAGAGCGGCGGGTACATCTGGCTCTACAGCGAGCCCGCCATCGGCACGACGGTCAAGGTGTACCTGCCCGAGTGCGACGGCGAAACCAGCCGGAGCGAGGCGGCCGCCCCCGCCGAGGCCGCGAGCGGCGAGACGATTCTGGTGGTGGAGGACGAACCGGTCGTCCGGCGCCTGGCGCGAATGGCGCTCGAAGAGGTCGGCTACGCGGTGATCGAAGCGGCGGATGGGGGCGAGGCGCTCGAGGCGCTGCGGCGGGCCGACGGGACCGTGCAGCTCGTGCTGAGCGATGTCGTGATGCCGGGAATGGGCGGACAGGAGCTGGCGCAGGTTCTCCGGGCCGACCGGCCGGAGCTCCCGTTGCTCTTCATGTCCGGCTATCAGGGGGAGGACGTGACGGATCGCGGGCTGCTCGAGCCGGGTGCGGCGTTCATCCAGAAGCCGTTCGCCCCCGAGGAGCTGACGCGGCGGGTGCGCGCGCTGCTCGATGAGCGGCGAGTGAGCCCGTGAGCTGGCGGCAATCGAGGACTGGAAGCTGGACGAGCGGCGTGGGTGAGATTCGAACTCACGGTGCCCTCTCGGGCACGGCGGTTTTCAAGACCGCTGCATTCAACCACTCTGCCACCACGCCGGGGTAGATAAGCTATTCCTGCACAACGACGTTCGGCAAGTTGCCGAGACCAGCAGATCCAGCTCCCGGTAGCTACCGTGGATGGAATCGTGGACTCTTCCATGCGCCAGGATCCCGAGACCAGGCGCGGCTGAAGCAGCGTGGCGCGGGCGTGCTCCTCCCGCAAGCCGTGGCCGCTCTTGCTGCCCGCCACAAGGGCGGCTGTCGGCATGGTCGTGCTCCTGGGAATTCAGCGGCGACGCGCTCATTACGAGCGATCCCGCGATGGTGATCCACTTGACCATGAAGCTCCTCCAGCGTCTGAGCGGTCGAACCCCCGAAGACGTGGCATCGTCAGAATATCCATGCACCCGGGCCATCCGGAGGCACTGCTTCAGCCGTGCGTAGCGGAATGCCGGGCCCGGTCGGCTCGGCTGGCGGATGCCACTCTGATCCGCAGGCAAGCAGAATGGTCGAAGATCGCCCTTCACTGTGCGGATCGCCCGCCCAGGTGCCAAATGCGCGATGCGATGCGCACCCGACGCTTTCCAGGGATTCGACGAGTTCGGCTCGCGTAACGAAGCCCATGCGTTCCTGTCGGCCAGCGTCGATGCCGCCATCCCGTCCAATGAAGGTC
>DASTYH010000185.1:0-4235 GCA_035765075.1 Gemmatimonadales bacterium | reverse complement strand
GCCGATCGCCGGGAGGCGGAGCGACAGGACGACGACGCGCGGTGGAAGGACGCCGGCGATGACGACGACCGGAAGGGGCGGCGCTAGCCCCCCTTCGCCGCTGAGTCGGAGGCGTCGTCCATGAAGAAGCGCCACCGGGGATCCTGCCCGGTGGCGCTTCTTCAACTGCAGTGGCCGCGGTTGCCGGCCGGACCTGGTGCCGCCCGACCTCAGTCGTTGTCCTTGGGCGGATCGACGTCGACGGTCGGGAGCTTGACTTCCTTCTCCTCGGTCCCGACGGTCGGAACGGTGATCGTGTCCTTCGTCGTGCCCACATCGACGGTGGGCGTGTTCACGGTGTCGGTCTCGACACCCACGACCGGCTTCTGCACTTCGTATTCGCCCTCGCCCGTCTTCTCGCAGCCCGCCATCAGGGCAGCTCCGCCAAGAATGATGGCCGCAGTCAGTGTACGCACGACTCGTCTCCCGTGTGAAGTTGACGCCGGCCCACGCCGGCTTGGTCTTCAATCTGGCAGTCCGGCGGGTTTCCGCCCGTGCGCTGCGTCACGCCCGGTCATCCCAATCACGCCGGTCCGGATGTGCGCCCACTCACACAAGGAGGCCGTCCAGGGGACGCGCATCACAGCGGGCGGGCGGCCTCCGGGGCTACCTCTGGTGCGTTCACCGACGAACCACCAGCGAGAGGAGCACCCCTGTGCCACGCACCAGCAGAGAGACATCCAGAATCCTCGCCGCCACACTCGCGCTCGCGCTCGTCGCCGGCGGCTGCGCCAAGAACGCCCAGCGCGGCGCGGTGATCGGAGCGGCGGGCGGCGCCGTTGTGGGGGGCGCCGTCGGCGCCGCGACGGGCTCGACCGCCAAGGGCGCCATCATCGGCGCGGCGGTCGGAGGTGCGGCGGGCGCGATCATCGGCGACCAGATGGATCGCCGCGCCAAGGAGATCGACGAGGACATTCCGGGCGCCGACGTGGAGCGCGTGGGAGAGGGGATCCTGGTGACCTTCGAGTCGGGCATCCTCTTCGGATTCGACTCGGTCCGGATCCAGCCGGACGGCCGGGAGAACCTCCGGACCCTTGCCGCCAACCTCGACAAGTACCCGGACAGCGACATCCTCATCGTCGGCCACACGGACAACGTGGGGCCCGACGCGTACAACCAGTCTCTCTCGGAGCGGCGTGCCGCCGCGGCGGCGGACTACCTCGTGATGCAGGGGGTGGCCCGTTCGCGGATCCGCACCGCTGGGCGCGGAGAGCTCGAACCGATCGCCGGGAACACGGACGAGGAGGGACGCCAGAAGAACCGGCGGGTGGAAGTGGCGATCTATGCGAGCGAGGAGCTGCAGGAGAAGGCGCGAGAACAGGCGGGCGGGTGAGGGACCGACGCCGGTCGCCGGATCCTGTCGGCGGCCGGCGTCCCGCGGCTACCCCGCCCAGTCTTCGTCGAAGATCGTGGCGATCTGCCGCGCGATGTTCTCGTCCTCCACGATCACGCCGATTTCGCGCCGTCGCTCCAGCTCCGCGCGGCGGAGACTCTGGCTGCCGACGAAGGCGAGCCGGGTATCGGCCACGATGGCGCGGCAGTGGAGCCGCTCGGCCGGATATTTCCGCACCTGAACCTCCCGCAGGTCCTTCTCCACTTTTCCGATGACGCGCACCTCGACGCCGGCCATCGCCTGGCGCTCGAGGACGCGCTGCATCGAATTGTCGGTGAGCCGCGAGTCGTAGATGAGGAGCTGCTCCCGGGCGCCCTCGATCAGGCGGAGAAGCGACGCGCGCGAGTTGAGCGGGCTCACGACGAACGTATCCAGCCCGGGGGTGTAGACCTTCCGGTCGAAATCCGCCTGGAAGAGCCGCATCGCCTCGCCGACAAGGTCGGGACTCCGGGTGGCGATGCCCAGGCTCCGGCTTCGATCGATGTCCTTCCGGTTGAAGTTGTAGCCGAGGACGTAGAGGGTGCTGCTGTCCACGACCATCATCTTGCCGTGATAGCGCAGCAGCTCCTCGTCGGTACGCGAGACGGTGGCGCCGATGCCGAGAAGGCGGAGCTCGAGCTTGCGGAGGGCTTCCTCGCCGCTCGTATTGAGGTGCGCGATCAGCGTGCGGACGACGACGCCACGCGCAATCGCGTCGGTCAGCGCCTCCTCGACGGCGGGATACGTCAGCCGGAAGATGTACATGTCGATCGTGTGGCGCGCGTTGTGGATCGCCTCGAGAAGGGGCTCCACGCCATCGTCCGGCTGCACGAGCAGTTTCATGGCGGTGCTACTTCCCCTTTTTCCGGTTTTCCCACTCGACCGTCGTGCCGCTCTCATCGGCGCCCTCGAGGTCCTTGATGGCGCTGCCCACCTTGTCGGTCCGCTTCCGCGCGGGGAGCTCGACATCGTAGGCGAGCTCCTCCTGGCCGAGTGTGCGGTTCTCGAACTTGACGTCGTGCGCGCGGAGGATGCGCTCGATCGCCGACCGCCGCTCCCCGATCTCCTTGCCGCTCACCTTGAGCACCAGCGCCTTCCTGGGCGCCGGCTCGAACGACTCGAGACCCCAGAGCAGGGCGAGGATGAACGCCGTCGAGCCGGCCGCGATCCAGTACACCCCGACGCCCGTGGCGAGCCCCACCGCCAGCGCGACGAGCATGACGGCAGCGTCCTTGGGATCGTCGATCTTGGCGCGATAGCGGACGAGATTGGCGGCGCCCAGGATGCCGAACGCCCGCGCGATGCTCGCCCCAACCACGATCATGATCACCGCGCCGACTACGGCCAGGATGATCTGCGTCTGGATGACCGCCGGATCGCGCGCCGGCGTCCCGCGGCGGACCGGACGGAACGCCAGCGCCGCGCCAAGTACGGCGGCGAGCGGCACCGCGATCAGCGCGTCCCGCCAGAGGTCCGCCTCGTCCGTCTGTGGCAACGCCCCCTGGGCGCCCACCCCGGGAAACTGCCCGAGCAGCGGCGCCGCCGTTCCGGCGAGCACCAGCACCAGCGTCACCGCGCGCACCCATTGCATTACCCGCATGGCGCCTCCTCGATCAGGGCCGGGGTTGCCGTATCCACGAGGGGCGCCGCACCTCCCGAAGAGGGCCGCGCCCCGAAGTCTCGTCTCGTCACTTCCCGAGCGACCGGAAGATAGCGTGCCATGCTACTTTCCGGCGAACCCGGGTGGGAGCGTCCTCTGCCATTCCTGCGCGGCTCCGGCATGCTCCGGGCGCTGAAGCACCGCAACTACCGCCTCTTCATCTCCGGCCAGCTCGTCTCCCTGATCGGCACGTGGATGCAATCGGTGGCGCAGGCATGGCTCGTCTACCGGCTCACCGGCTCGGCAGTCCTGCTCGGCGCCGTGGGATTTGCCGGACAGATTCCGGTGTTTCTCATCGCCCCCGCCGGCGGCCTCCTGGCCGACCGGCACGATCGGCGCCGGATCCTCCTCGCCACGCAGAGCGCGTCCCTCCTCCTCGCCGTCGCGCTCGGGGTGCTCACCCTGAGCGGCCGTGTCGAGGTCTGGCATATCATGCTGCTCGCGAGCCTGATGGGCGCCGCCAACGGCTTCGACATTCCCACCCGACAGGCCTTCGTCGCCGAGCTGGTGGGCCGGAACGACCTCATGAATGCCATCGCGCTCAACTCGTCGATGTTCAACGGGGCGCGCATCGTGGGTCCGGCCATCGCGGGCGTGGTCGTCGCCGCCGTCGGGGAAGGGTGGTGCTTCCTCGCCAACGGCGTCTCCTACCTGGCCGTCCTCGCGGGGCTCCTCTCGATTCGCCGGCCCGCGCCGGAGCGGCCGCCCCGGATGGGGAGTGCCTTCTCCGAGCTGCTGGAGGGATTCCGCTTCGCGTCGCGGACCAGGCCGGTCCGCGCCATCCTTCTCCTCCTCGGGCTCGTGAGTCTCGCCGGCGTTCCCTACTCCGTCCTGATGCCGATCGTCGCCGCCGAGGTCCTGGGCGAAGGGGCGAGCGGCCTCGGTGTCCTGATGGGTGCCTCGGGTGTGGGCGCGCTGCTCGGCGCGCTGTCGCTCGCGCGCCGGGGATCCACCCGGGGGCTCGGGCACATCGTGGCACGGGCGGCGGGAGGGTGCGGCGTCGCGCTCATCCTCTTCTCCCTCTCGCGCAACTACCTCCTCTCCGTCCTCCTCCTCCTTCCGGTCGGCTTCGCCATGCTGCTGCAGATGTCGTCCTCCAACACCCTGCTGCAGTCCATGGTACCGGACCGGCTCCGCGGGCGCGTCATGGCCCTCTACTCCATG
>DASTYH010000184.1:0-4119 GCA_035765075.1 Gemmatimonadales bacterium | reverse complement strand
CGGCGGGAGGAGATCCTGGCGGTCTCCGCGAAGGAGGGGACGGGCATCCCGGAGCTCCTGGAGCGAATCATCGAAAAGGTCCCGGCGCCGTCGGGGGACCGGGACGCGCCGCTCCGGGCGCTCATCTTCGACTCCTATTTCGACCGCTATCGCGGCGCGATCCCGAGCATCCGGGTCGTCGACGGCGCGATCCGGCCCGGCATGCGGATCGCCTTCGGGGCGCACCCGGACGACGTGTACCCGGTGGACGAGGTCGGCTACCTGCAGCTCGGACAGCGGCGGTCGGACCAGCTCGAGGCCGGCGAGGTGGGCTACGTGGTGGCGAGCCTCCGCGAGGTGCGCGATGCGCGAGTCGGCGATACCATCCTCGACGCCGCCGATCGTGCGGCGGAGCTCCTCCCCGGCTACCGGGACGTCAAGTCCATGGTCTTTGCCGGCGTCTATCCCACCGATTCGGACCAGTACGAGGGCCTTCGCGACGCGCTCGAGCGGCTGGTGCTCAACGACGCGAGCCTGCACTACGAGCCGGAGTCGTCCACCGCGCTCGGCTTCGGGTTCCGTTGCGGCTTCCTCGGGCTCCTGCACCTCGAGATCGTGCAGGAACGACTCGAGCGGGAGTTCGACCTCGATCTCATCACGACGGTTCCCACGGTGGAGTACCACGTGTACCGGACCGACGGGACGATGCTGCTGCTCGAGAACCCCACGGCGCTTCCCGACCCCGCCGAGATCGAGCGGATCGAGGAGCCGTTCGTGAAGGCCCGGATCATGGCGCCGGCGGAGTACATCGGCGGGATCATGAAGCTGGGCCAGGAGCGCCGGGGCGTCTACAACGGGATGCATTACATCGACACCTC
The DNA here is from genome assembly GCA_035765075.1 of Gemmatimonadales bacterium. Taxonomy (GTDB): domain Bacteria; phylum Gemmatimonadota; class Gemmatimonadetes; order Gemmatimonadales; family GWC2-71-9; genus CAMLLJ01. The sequence continues at coordinate 3,262 of DASTYH010000184.1, read as the reverse complement.
GCGGGTGGAGTTCGATTTCGAGTTTCCCCTCGGAGAGATCGTCCTCGACTTCTACGATCGCCTCAAGTCCATTTCCAAGGGCTACGCGTCGCTCGATTACGAGCTCGCGGGGTTCCGGGAGTCGGACCTGGTCAAGCTCGACATGCTGATCAACGGCGATCCCATCGACGCCTTCAGCGTGATCATCCACCGGGACAAGGCGTACGAGTGGGGACGGAAGGTGGCGGAGAAGCTGAAGGAGCTGATTCCCCGCCAGCTCTTTGCGGTTGCCATCCAGGCGGCGGTGGGGCAGAAGATCATCGCGCGGGAGACGATCAGCGCCTTCCGGAAGGACGTGCTCGCGAAGTGCTACGGCGGCGACATCACCCGCAAGCGGAAGCTCCTCGAGAAGCAGAAGGAGGGGAAGAAGCGGATGAAGCAGATCGGCGCCGTCGAGATTCCGCAGGAGGCGTTCCTCGCCGTGCTCCAGGTCGAGTGATGGGCGCCCCCTACATCCTCGGCATCGACATCGGCGGCACCAGTTTCTCGATCGGCAGCGTCTCCGGGGACGGGTCGCGCGTAGCCGTGCTCCGGAACGCACCCACCACGCCGGACGGCGGCGCGGACGAGGTCCTGGGACGCATCATCGCCCTGGCTCGCGAGGTGATGTCGGCCACCGTGGCAGCGGAGCCGGGCGCCACGTTCGTCGGCGTCGGCGCCGGGGCGCCGGGACCGCTCGACACGCGGACCGGCGTCGTGCTCCTCACCCCCAATCTCGGCTGGGTGGATTACCCGCTGGCCGCGCGGCTCGAGGCCGGGCTCGGTCTCCCGGTGGTGATCGACAACGACGCGAACTGCGCCGTGCTCGGTGAATGGTGGTGCGGCGCGGCTCGCGGGACCCGGCACGCGATCGGGTTCACGATCGGCACCGGGATCGGCGGCGGCATCATCATCGACGGCCGCCTGCACCACGGCGCGTCCGACTGCGCCGGCGAGATCGGCCACACGACGATCGACTCCAACGGGCGCCGCTGCGCCTGCGGGAACTACGGCTGCCTCGAGGCCTACGCCTCGGGCCCGGCGATCGCCCGGCGCGCCACCGAGGCCATCGAGTCGGGCGCCGAGAGCCGGATGCCAGCCCTGGTGGACGGGGACCTCTCGCTCATCACGGCCCAGCTCGTGTACGAGGCGGCGGGCGCCGGCGACGAGCTGGCACGCGAGGTAGTGCACGACACCGCCCACTTCCTCGGCGCGGGCGTCGCCAACCTGGTCAACATCTTCAACCCCGAGGTGGTGGTGGTGTGCGGCGGGGTGCGCCGGGCCGGGGACCTCCTCTTTGCCCCGCTCCGCCGGGAGGTGGCGCGCCGGGCCTTCAAGCCCGCGGTCGCCGCCGTGCGGATCCTCCCGAGCGAGCTCGATGTGCCGGGAGTCCAGGGCGCCGTGCGCGCCTTCCTCGATCGCCGGGACGGATGAAGAGGGTCGGCGTCGTCGGATCGCTCGTGTGGGACGAGATCCACGGGCGGGACCCGCTCTCGGTCCCCGTCGAGGAGTGGGGCGGGATCGCGTACGCGCTCTCCGGACTGGACGCGAGCCTCGCCGACGACTGGGAGATCGTGCCGCTCATCAAGGTCGGCCGCGACCTCGCGGCGCCGGCGGCGGAATTCCTCGGGGGACTTCGGCGCCTGGCGCCGGGGACGCGTTGCGTCGAAGTGGACGCGCCGAACAACCGCGTGGTGCTCCGCTATGCCCGGGACGAGCGGCGCTGCGAGCGGATGGCCGGGGGCGTCCCGTCATGGACGTGGAGCGAGCTCGGCCCGATGGTGCGGGACCTCGACGCGCTCTACGTGAATTTCATCTCCGGCTTCGAGATGTGCCTCGGCACGGCGGAAGCGCTGCGCCGGGGGTTTCGCGGGCCGATCTACGCCGACCTGCACAGTCTCTTTCTCGGCATGCAGCACGACGGGATGCGGGTGCGGCGGCCGCTCCCCGATGCACCCTCCTGGTTCGGGTGCTTCGACATCATCCAGCTGAACGAGGACGAAATGCGGGAGCTCTCGCCGGACCCGCTCGCGCTCGCGGCGGACGCGATGGCCGCGGGGGTGCGCCTTCTCATCGTGACGCTCGGTCCCCGGGGAGCGGCGTATGTGGCCGACTGGCGATCGGGCGGTCTCGCGGAGCGGGGGATGCCCGGAGAGGGAGGCGTCGGAGCGCTCCGGAGTGCCCGGGTCGAGGCGCCGGTGGTGGAGGCGGTGGACCCCACCGGATGCGGGGACGTCTTCGGCGCCTCGGCTTTCAGCCGGCTCCTCGCGGGTGACGAGATCGAGACGGCGCTGGCGCACGCCAACCGGATGGCGGCCCGCAATGCCACCTTCCGCGGGGCGAGCGGGCTCGCGGCACACCTCCGCGGGGAGCTGGTGACGCCGTGACCCGCATCATCGAGATCCCCGCCAGCTTCGACGACCGCACCTTCGATCAGTTTGCCGGCATGTTCGGCGACTGGCCGCCCGCGGAGCGGCTCCTCTTCGACGCCCGGGGCGCGCAGTGGGCCTCGCCCTACGGGCTCATCGGCATCCTCACGGCGGCGCAGGCGCTCGCCGAGCAGGGCGCGGAACGACCGCTCTTCACCGCCCCGCTCAATGACGAGGTGAAGCGGTACTGGGCGCGCACGGGCTTCTTCCGCCATGCCGCCGACTACTTCGAGATCCACGGCCGGATTCCCAGGGCCGGCGAGGGTCCGAGCGACACGCTGCTCGACGTGACCCCCATCCGCGCCATGGACGACGTCCACAAGGTGGTGAGCGACGTCTCGGAGCGCGCCGCGAAGATGCTGCAGGAGCAGCTGGGCATCCGCGCCAGCGAAACCGTCCGCTTCAGCATGGCGCTTTCGGAGGCGTGTCAGAATATTGTGGAGCATTCCGGCACGGGCGGGTGGGTCGCGGTCCAGGCATACACCTGGCGCCGCCGCCTGGGTCGGCGGGTCGTGGTCATCGCGGTGAGCGATGCCGGCATCGGCTTCCGCCGCTCGCTCGAGCCGGCTCACGCTAAGCGCTACGGGGACCGCTGGGGGGATGGGGCCGCCCTCGAGGCGGGCCTCATCCAGAATGTGAGCCGGTTCCGCGACCCCGGCCGCGGCCAGGGCATCGCCTCGATCAAGCGCTCGGTGGACCACTGGAACGGCAAGATCTCGATTCGCAGCGGAACCGCGCGGCTCGCCATCGTTCCGGCCTGGGACGACGACGCGCCGCTCGCGGAGCACCTTCCGTTCTTCCCGGGAGCCCAGGTG
>DASTYH010000183.1:0-11769 GCA_035765075.1 Gemmatimonadales bacterium | reverse complement strand
TCCCGCACCGCGTCCCCCGCGGGGAACGCCTACCTTGTGAAGGAGTTCACAAGTATATATTCACCAGTCCCTCTTCGCGACCCCTCCACCCCGTCCTCCGTGCCCCTGCCACCACCCTGCACGAGTCTCGGCCGCCAGTGTACCAGTCTCCGGGTCACCCTGCGGGTCGGGTCGCTCGAAGAGGGCACCGACTCGCTCGACCACGAGGCCACCTGGCTCCGGGGGCACACGGAGAACATTACCTTCCTCGAGCTGTGGGAGGGTGAGGGAGATCTCTACGTGGATGCGGTGCTCCACGTCCCCTGCCGCTACCTCGCCACGGGACCGGAGGGGGCGAGCTGCCGAGCCCATGGGTACAGCGGCACGCTCCCGGTGGCACGGCGGCGCGGACAGCCGCGCCAGCTCGGAGGCGACCGGTTCCAGGTGGTCGAGGGGCGACGGGTAGTCGAGCGCCCGCTTCCCGCCCCACCGCCGGCGCCGAGCGCCCGGGCGCTCCCGGTGCTCGCGGAGGAAGCCAATCCCTGCGCGTCGGCGCCCTGCCGGACCGCGGACAACCGCCGCGGCGCGGCCTGCTGCCGGGACCTGCAGGTCGAGATCATGTGCACGCGGAAGCAGGTGGCGCTCGAGGCGCTGGTGCGCTCCCGGCGCTCGCCCTATCTCTGCAAGATCGAGCGCGAAGGCGACTGGTCCATCGACGCGGAGATGATCTCCGCCTGCGGGTACCTCGAGCCGGGCGGGGTCAACTGCACCCTGCACGGGCGCACCCGGGCCGACGGCCGGACCGCCAAGCCGGACCTCTGCTTTGACTGGCCGCCCAAGCGGCAGGTGCTGCACCCGGGGTGCGTCTTCGAGCGGCGGCGACGTCGCTCGGCCTAGTGTGCCATTTCCGCCCCGGGAAACGTCTTAAGAGCGGTTGCCACCCAGGGACATCAGGATGGACGAGCTGGAGAAGCTGTACCAGACCACCTATGGCGCCGTCGTCCGCTTCCTGTACCGCAAGGTATGGGATGCGGACCGGGCGGAAGACCTGGCCCAGGAGGTCTTCATGCGGCTCTTCCAGCATCGTCCCGAGAAGCCGCGGGCGTGGATCTTCGCCGTCGCGGCCAACCTGGCACGGGACGAGGCGCGCGCGGCCATCCGGCGGCGCAAGCACCTCACGCTCATGACCAACGATCCCGGCCAGGGCCCCTCGCGGATCGCCGCGGCGGACGAAGTGGTCGAGCACGACGAGCGGATGGCGGCGGTGCAGGAGGCGCTCGGCACCCTGACCAGGCGGGACCAGGAGGTGCTCCTCCTCTGGGACGCGGGCCTCAGCTATCCGGAGATTGCCAGCCAGACCGGACTCGCGGTCGGCGCGGTCGGGACGACCCTCGCGCGGGCCCGCCGGCGGCTGGTGGACGCGTATGATCGTCAACATGCGGATGACTCACGAGACCATGCGGCACATTCCTGAAGAGGAGCTTCACGCCTATCTCGACCAGGCCCTGAGCCGGCTGCAGTGCGTCGAGATCGAGAGCCATCTCGCCGGCTGCGAAAGCTGCCGCCGCGAGCGGGACGCCATCGCGGCGCTTCGGGACCGGACCACGGCGCTGCTCGGTACGCTCGCCCCGCCCCGCCGGATTCCCCCCTCGCTCGAGGTGCTGGAGAGTCGCGCCGCCGCACGGTCGGCGCGCCGCGCCGAGCGGTGGCGAGTGGCGATCTGGGCGGCGAGCCTTCTTCTCGCGGTCGGGCTCGGATGGGGAGCGCGCGCGCTCGAGGAAGGCGCGACCTTCTCCCGCGGCGGCACCGAGGCGCCCTCGACGGGTGCGCCGGCCGCTCCGCGGGCGCCGGCGTCGGAACCGCTCGCGGTGATCCCGGTGGAGCGCTCCGCGCCCGCAGCGGATGAGACTTCCGCGTCGCCGCTCGTGGCCGGGCGCACTCCACCTGCGTCGTCGCCGGCGCCGACCGCGCCCGCCGGTCCGACCGAACCGACCCTGGCCGAGCCCGCCGGGGCGATGCTCTCCTCAGGGGTGCTTCCGCCGGAGACCTTCAAGGCCATCAACGGCGCGCTCTTCCGCACCGTGTCGTGGGACCGGGCCCGCATCGAGCGCGGGGAGTCGGTGCCGCGGATTGCCGGGCTCCCCGTGGTCGAGGTGCAGTTCGCCGCCTCGCGCGGAGACGACAGCCGCCCGCTCATGGTGGTGGCGCAGCAGCTCGAGTCGGGCCAGGTGATTCGCACGATCGAGGGCCCCGCCACCGACGTCACGCAGCTCCTGGCCTCGCAGGCGCGGGATACGGCGTCGCCCTGGCCGACCATGGGCGAATCGGATGGCATCGCCGGCGGCGACGGCGCCATGGCGGTGCGCCGCGGCGATCGCATCCTCGCCATCACCGCCCCCCTCCCGAGCGACTCCCTCCGCGCGATGATCCGCCGGCTGAATGCGACGGAGAGGTAATCGGACGGTCGGACGGTCGGACGGTCGGGCAGTCGGTCGGACGGTGAGAATACGCGACAAATCAAGCGGCCCCCCGGAATCCGGGGGGCCGCTTTCATCAACGCCTGGTCCGACCGTCCGACTGTCCGACCGTCCGCCTATCGCTCCAGCTCCGGCTCATGCAGGTAATCCGCATCCGCGTCTTCGTGGTCGAAGATCTCGACCGCGTGGTGGCCGAGCTCGCGGTTGATGGTGATCTCCGCCAGGCGGGGAGAGACCATCGGGAAGGTGCGGGCAAAGAGCGCGTAGGAGAGGAGGAAGAGGCCCGCCATCAGGAACGTCGGCGCCAGCTCCGCGACGCCGAATGCCGGGCCCGGCAGTGGCGAGATGGAGGGGAGCACCAGGAGATAGCGCTCGAGCCAGAGGGCGGTCAGGCTCACGATGGCGAAGAGCGCGAGCGTCCCGCGGGTCTTCTTGGGGAGCACGCCGAGGAGACCGAAGAAGGGCACGACGAAGAGCCCGATGACCACCAGGCGCCCGATCGGGAGCCAGTGCCCCCACAGGCGGGCATAGACGAATCCCGTCTCCTCCGGCATGTTGCCGTACCAGATCACCAGGAACTGCGCCCACATCAGGTAGGCCCAGAAGACGGTGAAGCCGAAGCAGAGCTTCCCGAGATCGTGGCGCTGCTTGGGGGAGACCAGGTCCGCGATCCCGAGCTGGCCCGCCCCGTACATCGCGAGGAGCGCGAGGAGCATCAGGGCGCCGAGGAAGGAGCCCATGAAGTAGAAGCCGCCCAGGAGGTTGGAGAACCAGTGCGGCTGGAGCGCCATGATCATGTCGAAGGCGATGACCGACATGACGATCGCGTAGAGCAGCGCGTAGATCGGCGCGAGCCGGTGGATCCGCACGTTGTGATGCGCCACCGTATATTCGCTCTCGTCGTACGACCGGCTCCACTTCTCGAAGAGCGCCCGCCGCCCGCCGCCGACCGTGCCCCGGGCGGCGTAGACGTCGGGAAGGAGGTCGGCACGGACCAGCCGCCATCCGACCCATCCGAGGAGGATGACCCCCACCAGCAGCCGGCCGAACATGAAGCCGTGGGACAGCCAGACCGCCTTCGAGTGCTGCATCCCGTGCAGCTCCTCGTGCATCCGGCCGAAGATCGGCTCGTAGCCCACGGTGAAGATCAGCACCAGGCCGATGAGCGAGATCGGGAAGAAGGCGATGCACGCCTCCGCGAACCGGACCACGAGTCCCGACCACTTGGCGTTGGTGATCTTCTGCGCCGCCGCGAACGCCACCCCGCCGAACATGAGCCCGGTGAAGTAGACCCAGTTCACGTGGAAGAGCTGCCAGGCGCGGACCGCATCGGCCCCGGAAAGCGAGCGGAGGAGGAGGATCAGCCCGAGGATGGCGAGCCCCGCCCCGACACCGACGAAGGCGCCGTACCGCCCGGTGGTCGAGCTGGCGACGAGCCGGTCATGGACGTGCTTCGAGATCATCGGCTGGCCCCCCCGGCGGTCCCTGCCGCCGCGGTCGCGGTGTCTGCCCGGGGCGCGCCGGCCTGCAGCGTCCGCACGTAGTTGACGATGGCCCAGCGGTCCTCGGGACGATAGATCTTGTCGCCGTAGCGCGGCATGAGGCCGCGGCCGTAGCGGATCATGCTGTAGATGTACCCGTCCGAGCGGCCGATCGTGAGCGGCGTAAGGAGCGACGGCGCCGGGAAGCGGAACGTGATCGGCGCGACCCCGTTCCCCGTCGACCCGTGACAGACGGCGCAGTAGGTGTGAAAGAGCGAATCGCCCCGGGCCACCAGCGTCGCGGGGTTCCGCGGAACGGCGGGACCGCCGAAGCGGCGGAGCGAATCGGCGGGCACGACGCCACCGGCGTACGGATTCACCAGGGCGTCCGCGGTGGCGGCGTTCCCCGCCTTGAATTCGGCTTCCCAGCTCGGCTCGGCGCCGGTGATCGGAACGGTGCCCGGCACCGTGTTGCGCGGCACCGCCGCCGACTCGTAGGGGTGGACCGACCGCTGCCGGATCATGTGGTCGAACCAGGGGATCACGTACCAGAGCTCATCGGGCGAGGGAACCCGGTTGTACCAGGCCTCGCAGGCGGAGGAGCCGAGGGCGAGGACGCCGAGGACCAGGAGACGCAGCCTACGCGGCACGGGTCACCTCCACCGCCCCCGCCTCGCGGAGCGTCTGCTCGAGCGCACCGGCCTCGTTCGGCTTCGCTGCCACGAAGAGCCCGATCCGGTCGTCGCTGAACCGGGGGTCGTAGGCGATCTTCCGGCCCGCCTTGAGCAGGGAGAGGAGCGCCACGGCGAAGAGCGTCGAGAGCGCCCCGATCAGGATGGTGAGCTCGAAGGCGATGACCACGTACGGCGGGATCGACGCGATGGGCTTCCCGCCGACCAGCACCGGCCAGTCGCGCGACATCCAGATCGTCATGCCGAATCCGGCCGCACAGCCGGTGAGGCCGCCGATCAGGGTGAAGAGCCGGACCGGGCTGCTGCTGTGCCCCATCGCATCCTCGATCTCGTGGTTCGGATGCGACACGTACACCGTGAGGTCGCGGTGGCCGCGGGAGCGGAGCGAGCGGATCGCGTCGGTGGCGGCGTCGATGTGCTCGAACGAGGCGAGGACACCGGGCACGGTGGGGCGCCGCGGAAGGAGGCCCATCAGTGGTGCCCTCCTCCGCGACGACGGCGCGGCATCGGGATCATCTCCTTGATCTCCTGGATCGCCACGATCGGGAACGTCCGGGCAAAGAGCAGGAAGTACATGCCGAACCACCCGAACGAGCCGGCGAGGATCCCCCAGTCGGCCCAGGTCGGATTCATGTTGTCCCACGCCCACGGCACGTAGTCGTTGGAGAGCGACGAGACGATGATCACGTAGCGCTCGAACCACATTCCGATGTTGATGAAGATCGAGATCACGAAGAGCGCGGTGAGGTTCGTGCGGATCTTCCGGAACCAGAGCAGCTGGCTCACGAAGGCGTTGCAGATGATCATCGTCCACCCCGCCCACCACATCGGCCCGAACGCGCGGCGGAAGAAGGTGGTCTGCTCGAAGGTGTTGCCGCTGTACCACGCCACGAAGTACTCCATGGCGTAGGCGTAGAAGAGGATCGTCCCCGTCAGCAGCGTCAGCTTCGACAGGTTGTCGAAGTGATAGTCGGTGATCATGTGCTGAATGCCGAGCGCCTTGCGCAGGGGAATCAGCAGCGTGAGCACCATGCCGATGCCGGAGTAGATGGCGCCCGCCACGAAGTACGGCGCGAAGATCGTCCCGTGCCATCCCGGCACGATGCTCGCGGCGAAGTCCCAGGAGACGACGGAGTGCACCGAGAGCACGAGCGGCGTGGCGAGCGCGGCCATGTAGAGGTAGGCGCGCGAGTAATGCCGCCATTGCGTGTCGGTCCCCTGCCACCCGAGCGAGAGCTGTCCGTAGACGAACTTCCGCCATCCCTTCACCCGGTCCCGCACCGCGGCCACGTCGGGGATGAGGCCGAAGATGAGGAAGAGCGTCGAGACGGTGAGGTACGTGGAGATCGCGAAGACGTCCCAGATGAGGGGCGACTTGAAGTTGGGCCAGAGGTACCGCTGGTTCGGGTACGGCAGCAGCCAGTAGAAGATCCACTGGCGCCCGATGTGGATGATCGGGAAGAGTCCCGCGGTCATGACGGCGAAGACCGTCATCGCCTCGGTGGCGCGGTAGACCGCCGTCCGCCAGGGCGACCGGAAGAGAAAGAGGATCGCCGAGATGAGCGTGCCCGCGTGGCCGATGCCGACCCAGAAGACGAAGGTCGTGATGTACACCGACCACATGATCGGCGGGTTGTACCCGGCGTGGCCAAGGCCGTCCTTCACGAGGATCAGGAAGGTGATCAGGCCGACCAGGAAGAGCCCGACGGCGCCGAAGAGCAGCAGATAGTAGCCCCGGCTCGGCGTCTCCAGCGTGGCGACGACGTCCCGCGTCACCTGGGCGTGGGTCTGCGTCAGCCGGAGCTCCGGCGCGAAATCGGGGAGCTCCTGCAGCTCCTGCGCGGAAGTCGCCATGCTCAGGCCTCCACCGGATGCAGGACCTTGGCCAGGTAGGTGATCGCCGGCCGCACGTTGGTGTCCTCGAGGACGTGGTAGCCGCGGGGATTGGCGCGGATCCGCGCCACCCGGCTGTCGGGATCACGCATGTTGCCGAAGACGATGGCGTCGGCGGGGCAGGCCTGCGCGCAGGCGGTGGTGAATTCGCCGTCCGCGAGCGGGCGGTTCTCGATCCGCGCCTGGTGCTGCGCCCCCCGGATCCGCTGCACGCAGAAGGTGCACTTCTCCATCACCCCGCGCGCGCGGACGGTGACATCGGGGTTGAGCTGCAGGTGCAGCGGCTCCGGCCACGCGCGCTCGTTGTACTTGTACCAGTTGAAGTAGCGCACCTTGTACGGGCAGTTGTTGCCGCAGTAGCGGGTGCCCACGCAGCGGTTGTACACCTGGCCATTGAGGCCGTCCGGCGTGTGATACGCCGCGTACACCGGGCAGACCGGCTCGCAGGGCGCGTTCTCGCAGTGCTGGCAGAGCATCGGGATGAACCGGGCCTCGGGGTGCGCATGGCCCGCCGCTGCGCCGTGCTCACCACCCGCGCCATGGCCGGCGGCGTCCTCGCCCCCTTCCCAGTAGCGCTCGATCCGGATCCAGGTCATCTCGCGGCCGCGGAGCACGTCCTCCTCGCCGACGGTCGGGATGTTGTTCTCCGCGTAGCACGCAGTGACGCAGGCGGAGCAGCCGGTGCAGCGCGAGAGGTCGATCGCCATGCCCCAGGCGGGCTGGGCCACCGCGTAGTCGCCGAGCTTCCGGGACTCGACGGTTGCCTCCCGCCACCCCTCGATCGCCTCCATCTCGAGCTCGGTATTGATCTCGTGCTTCCCGTGGCCCGCCTCGACGTATGCCTGCCGCACGGTGAGCCCGCGCCTCGCGGCATCGAGCGGCATGGCCTCGGCGATCCCGCGACCCAGCTGCCGCGGATTTCCTTCCGTCGTGGCGGGCTCCCGGTAGCGTCCCGTCTTCTCGAGCCGGACGCGGGTCGAGACGTAGGGAATGAACCCCGCCGTGCCCGGCGCACCGAGCAGGTCGAGCGGATTGGCCCCGCGCCCGCTCGCGAACTGCCCGTACTCCGTATGGCCGAAGCCGAGCGGTGCCGCGATCACGTCGTCCCGGAGGCCGGGGTACGGATACACGGGACCCTCGATCTCGCCGTGGGGCGAGCGGAGGCGGACGATCTCCCCACTCCGGATGTCCAGCCGCTTCGCCGTCGCCGTGCTGAGCTCGATCCACGAGTGCCACGTCAGCTTGGTGACGGGATCGGGATTCTCCAGGAGCCACGGACGGTTGGCGCCGCGGCCGTCCGAGAGGAACGGATGCGGATAGGGCGCGAAGACGAACTCCCCGTCGCCGTCGAAGGTGGCCGGGGCAGCGGAAAGGGCGGGAGCGGCGGAAACGGCCGGAGCGGCGGGAGCGGCGGGAGCGGCGCCGGCCGCATAGACACCTCCCCTCGCGAGGGCGGCGATCCAGGCGGCATCGTCGGCGGCGGTGGCGCGCCAGGCTTCACGGAGATGCGCCTCGTAGGTCGGCGCGGTGAAGCGGGCAAAGGCCCCGCCCGCCTTCTGCGCCACCTGCAGCAGGACGTCCCCGGTGGCGCGCGTCTGGAAGACCGGCTCCATCACCGGCTGCATGAGTCCGGTGACCCCCGCGCGCGGGCGCGCATCGTCCCAGCGCTCGAGCGGGTGGTGATTCGGCAGGAGCAGATCGCAGGCGGCGGCGGTCTCGTCCAGATAGAGCGAGGTGCAGACCTTGAACGGCACCTTCGCCAGCTTTTCGCGGAAGCCCGCCGCCTTGGGGAGCGCGTAGACCGGATTGGCCTCGTGTACGAGGAGGAGCCCGATCTGCCCGCCGTCCATGGCGGTCATGAGCCGGGCGAGTCCTTCGTAGCCGTCGCCCAGGGCGGGACCTGCGCCGGGCAGAACGGTGCGGCCGACATTGCCCGCCACCTGGTTGAGGAGGTTCACGGCGGTGGCGAGCTCGGTGGCGGCGCGGTGCTGGTTCCCCGCCCCGCCCGCCACCGCGAGCGAGGGCTGCGCGGCCGCGAAGGCGCGCGCCACGCGCTCGATCGTCGCCGCCGGCACGCCGGTCCGGGCGGCGACGCTCTCCGGCGTATGCGCCGCGAGGGCCCCGCCCATCGCCCCGCTGCCGCCGATCACGTTGGCCATCGCGAGCGCCACGAGCGCCTCGCTCCCCGGCGCGACCGGATGCCACTCGTCGGCATTGAGTCCGGTGAGGTCCCGCCGCGGCGAGAACGCCACGAAGCGGGCGCTGTCGCCGTCGAACCCGTGGGACGTGGCGAAGCCGCGCTGGTCCTCCATCGGGCTCAGCCAGCCGTCGAGGAAGTCGGCGCCGAAGGACACGATGTACCGGGCGGCGCCGAAGTCGTGCGCCGGCACCGCATCCACGCCGAAGACCGAGCGGCTCGCGGCGCGAATCGGCTCGTGCCCGATCGGCTCCCAGCGCACCGCCGTGCCACCTGCGGCCGCGGTCCAGTCCGCGAGCAGATCGGAGAACGTTCCCGGGCCCGCGCCGGAGAGGACACCGATCCTTCCCGCCGCCTTCGTCACCTCGGCGGCGAGTCGCGCGATCGCGTCGTCCCAGCTGATCGCGGTGAAGGCGTCCCCGTTCCGGAGCATCGGGGACTTGATGCGACCGGGGTTATAGAGTCCCTGGAGGGAGGCCTGGCCGCGCGAGCAGAGCTTGCCGCGGTTCACCGGATGCTCGGGGTTCCCCTCGAGCTTGATGGCGCGCCCTTCCCGCGTCTTCACGTGGAGGCCGCATCCCGCCGCGCACTCCGTACAGGTGCTCGCGTACCACGTCGGGACGCCCGGTACCTGGTCCTCGGACTGCACGAGGTAGGGCACCAGCTTCTCGACGCGCGACGTGGAGCATCCCGACAGCGCGACGGCGCCGCCTCCGGTGACGCCGAGGACGGTAAGGAACTTGCGACGGTCGAGTGTCTGTGTCTGACCTTCGTCGGACATTGCGGCTCCAGGTGCCGGGCTGCTGCGATGATCGATCCCGCTTTCCCGCGTTCCCGCTCTCCCGCTCAGTAATGACACGCCGTACAGTCGCGGGTCACCTGCCGCTCGACGTGGCAGCTGATGCACCAGCCCATGTTGTTCACGTTGTTGACGCGGTAGACCTGCGGCATGCGCGTGACGTCGCCGTGGCAGGTGGCGCACGCATTGGGCCCCATCGCCGCGATGTGCCGCTGGTGCGGGAAATGGACGTGGCGGGCGAGGAAGTGCACGCGCACCCATTCGACCGGCTGCTTCTGCGTCCATGCCTCGCGCAGCTTCCGGATCTCCGCCCGCCCGCCGCTGTCACTCCCCGCGACGATCAGGTGGCAGCCCATGCACGTCTCGAGCGAGGGAATCCCCGGCTCGGAGGACACGTCGACCGAGTAGTGGCAGTACTGGCACGCCATCTTGAACTGGCCGGCGTGCAGGTCGTGGCGGAAGAAGATCGGCTGGCGAGGACCGGCGAGCGCCGCCGTGTCCGCGGCCGCGAGGTACGTCACGGCAATGGAATCGGCGACAGCGGGGCCCGCCTGCTGGGCGCGGGTGGGCGCGCCGAAGGCCATGAGGCCGGCGATGCCCGCGACCGCGGCGGCGCTCACGAGGAGAGCCACCCTGCGCATCATCGAGACCTCTGTGGTATGGCGTTCGTCATCTTGTGAAGGGATTCACGAGTTGGCGGAAGCTGTGCGGGGTCCCCGGTCGCGCGCGCATAAGTATAGTCGTGCCCATGCATTAAACAACCCGACCATTTCGGTTATCCGAGTGCGAAACTCGGGATTCCGCGCTCACTCCGGCCTCCCCGGAAGGCGGCCGGTCCGCTCCATGTAGCGGGTGACCTCGATCCCCATGGCCCGGAGCAGAGACGCCTCGCGCCCGTCGAGATCGGCGCGAAAGACGATCTCGCGCATGGAGCGCATGACGGAGGCCGTCTGCCGGGTCTTGAAGAAGTCGATGGCGTGGAGCGCGCGCTCCCAGTCGGCAAAGAGCGCTTCGAGCTGGGCGTTCGTGGCCGGCGGGGCCTCGTGGCGCGGCGGCTTCAGGGCGATCGCATCACCTCCCTGCGCCGCCCAGATCTCGTGCGCCATGATGGCCACCGCCTGCGCCAGGTTGAGCGAGGGATGCGCCGGCGAGGTCGAGATCGTGACCAGGAGCTGGCAGCGGTCGAGCTCATCGTTCGTGAGCCCGCTGTCCTCGCGCCCCGCCACCAGCGCCACCGCGCCCTCCCCGCTCCGGGCAACGAGCTCCTCCGCGGCCGCGCGGGGCCGGAGCACCCGCCGCTTTGCCGCGCGCTCGCGCCCCGTGAGCACCGCGGCGAAGGTCACGTCGGCGAGCGCGTCGTCGAGCGACTCGAAGAATTCGATGCGCTCCACGAAGTCGGCGGTATTGTGCGCGATCCCTTCGATCCGGTAGGCATCGAAGACCTCCGGCTTGACGAGGCGCATCCGCTCGATGCCGAAGTTCCTCGCGATGCGCACCGCGCTCGCGATGTTGACGATGTCCTGCGGGGCGACGAGGACGAGGATGGGGGGCGGCATCTCGAAACGTGGGAGCAGTCGGGAGCGAACCGGGGACGTCCCTGCTCGCGGCGCCGCGCTACTCGCCGAGGAAGGACGTATCGTGCCGCTTGGCCTTGAGGGCCGCGGCAAAGCCGCTCTTGTCGGCGGCTTTCATGTATGCCTCCTGCGGCTCGACGAGGCCCGAGTCCACCAGGTCGAGCAGCGAGTCGTTCAGCGTCACCATCCCCACCTTCTTGTTGGTCTGCATGATGGAGGGGATCTGGAAGGTCTTTCCCTCGCGGATGAGATTCGAGATCGCGGGGATCGTGAGCAGGATCTCCCGCGCCGCCACCCGTCCCCCGCCCTTCTTCTTGCAGAGCACCTGGGCGATCACGCCGCGGAGCGACTCGGCCAGCATCACCCGCACCTGCGACTGCCGGTCCGGGGGGAACTGGTCGATGATCCGGTCGATGGTCGACGCCGCCGTCGTCGTGTGCAGCGTGCCGAAGACGAGGTGCCCCGTCTCCGCCGTCTCGATGGCGATCGACACCGTCTCCAGATCGCGCATCTCGCCGACGAGGACGATGTCGGGGTCCTCCCGGAGCGCCGCCCGGAGCGCGCCCTTGAACGACTTCGTGTGGACCCCGACGTGGCGCTGCGTCACCAGACACTTCTTGCTCTCGTGCACGAACTCGATGGGGTCCTCGATCGTGAGGATGTGGTCGGTCCGGTTG
>DASTYH010000182.1:0-4818 GCA_035765075.1 Gemmatimonadales bacterium | reverse complement strand
ACGATCGACGACCCCGCCGAGCCGGAGGTGACCGTACCCGCGGGTCCGGTATACAGCATCTCCGGACGGGTGGCGGACGTCGACGGGGTGGACACCGTCTACTTCGAGCTCTTCGGCGTGCCGGAGCAGTTCCAGCCCCACGTGCCGTCGGAGTTCGACGATACGGTCCGGTTCGCCCTCCCGATCCACACCGCCGGACGGACGGGGACGTCGCTCACCGTGCTCATCTTCGGCACCGACCTCGAGGGCGTCCGGGGCGACACGGCGACGCGCCGCATCGTCATCCAGTAGTGCGGCTCGAGCGGCTCGTGGCCCGCGGGTTCCGCAATCTCCGGGACCTCGATCTCCCGATTCCCGCGGGCGGCGTCGCGCTCCTCGGCGCGAACGGCCAGGGGAAGACGAATTTCCTCGAGGCGGCGTACTACCCCGTCCTCTTCCGCTCGCTCCGGAGCGCCACGGACGCGGAAATCGCCCGGTTCGGCGGGAGCGGCTTCCACGTGACGGCCCAGGTCGATGCGCTGGCGGGAACGCGGACGATCGCGGCGACATGGACGGCGGGCCAGAAGCGGAAGCGGCTCGCGCTCGACGGAATCGACGTCCCGCGGGTGACCGATGCGGTGGGCGGCTGGCTCGCCGTCGCCTTTCTTCCCGGCGATGTCTCGCTCGCTGCCGGCGGCGCGGGGGAGCGGCGGCAGTATCTCGACCGGATGCTCTCGCTCGCGAGCCGCGAGTACCTCCGTGCCCTCGCCCGCTTCCGGAACGCGCTCGCGCAGCGGAACTCGGCGCTCCGGATGGGCCGGCCGGAGCTCGCGCGGGCCTTCGACGCGCCGCTCGCCGCCGCGGGCGCCCTGATCGTCCGGGAGCGCGCGGCCTGGGCCGGCGAGGAGGGAACGCGCTTCGGCGCCGAGCTCGAAGCGCTGGGCGAAACGCTGGGCGGCTCGCTCCGGTACCGGGGGCACACCGAGCTCGCCGAGCCCGCCGCCTGGGAGGCGGCGCTCGACGCGGCGGCGGCCCGGGACCTCGCCCGGCGGATGACCACGGTGGGGCCGCACCGGGACGACCTCGTCCTCACGATCGGCGGCCGGGAGCTCCGGGCCTTCGGCTCCACCGGGCAGCAGCGGAGCGCGGCGCTCGCGCTCAAGCTCCTCGAGCTGGAGACGCTCGCCCGGGCCCGCGGGGAGGAGCCGGCGCTCATCCTCGACGACGCCTTCGCCGAGCTCGATCGCGGGCGCCAGGAGCGGCTCGCCGCCCGGCTCTTTGCGAACGCCCGGCGCCAGCTCTTCGTGACCGCCCCGCGCCGCGACGAGCTCCCGCCGGGCATCGGCCTCGAGACCTGGACCGTGGACGCAGGAACCCTGACGGCGGAAGACCAGCGACCAGTGACGATCGACCAGCGACCAGCAGCCAGCGACCAGTGACCACCCCCCGCCGCCCCACCTCGCTCGCCGACGCGCTCGCGAGCTACCTGCAGAAGCAGGGGCTGGTGAAGCGGATGCAGCAGGCCGGCATCGTGGAGGAGTGGGCGACACTGGTGGGCCCGCAGATCGCGGCGGTCACGACGCCGGAGTCGGTCACCGCCGACGGGGTGCTCCGCGTGCAGGTGGCGTCGTCGGCCTGGGCGCAGGAGCTGAGCCTCATGGCACCGAAGATCCTCGCCCGGCTGAACGATGGCCGGAAAGGGCGGGTGAAGGAGGTGCGGTGGATCGTGGGGGAGCCGGGCAGTCGGACGGTCGGACGGTCGGACGGTCGGAAGTGATGGTCGCGACCGGCGGGTCAACCAGGAATCAGGAGCGGGAATGAGCGCCAGCGTGCAGCCACAGTACAAGGCAGAATCGATTCAGGTCCTCAAGGGGCTCGAGGCGGTCCGGAAGCGTCCGGGCATGTACATCGGGTCCACCTCCGAGAACGGCCTGCATCACCTCGTCTACGAGGTGGTGGACAACTCGATCGACGAGGCGCTCGCCGGGTACTGTGACGAGATCACGGTGACCATCCATGCCGACAACTCGGTCACGGTGGCCGACAACGGCCGCGGCATCCCGGTGGACGTGCACCCGGTCGAGAAGATCCCGGGGGTGGAGCTCGCGCTCACCGTGCTCCACGCCGGCGGCAAGTTCGACAAGAACAGCTACAAGGTGTCCGGCGGCCTCCACGGCGTCGGCGTCTCGGTGGTGAACGCCCTCTCCGAGCGGCTCGAGGTCCTGGTGGACCGCGACGGGAGCCGCCACCACATGCAGTTCGTCCGCGGGAAGACCACCAAGAAGCTCACCGTGCTCGGCAAGGCGAAGACCACCGGCACGACCGTCCGGTTCAAGCCGGATCCCGAGATCTTCACGGTCCTCGAGTACAACTACAACACGCTCGCCGACCGGCTCCGCCAGCTTGCGTTCCTCAACAAGGGGATCCGCATCACGCTCAAGGACGAGCGCGAGGAGGGGCAGACCGAGACCTTCTACGCCAAGGGCGGCCTCGTCGAATTCGTGCAGTGGCTCAACCGGAACAAGAAGCCGCTCCATCCGAAGCCGGTCTCCTTCTTCGCCGAGAAGGAGGACGTCGAGGTGGACCTGGCCCTTCAGTACGAGGACGGGTACAACGAGAACACCTTCACCTTCGTGAACAACATCAACACCCACGAAGGCGGCACCCACCTCACCGGCTTCCGCTCGGCGCTCACCCGCACGGTGAACGACCTCGCCAAGAAGTCGGGGGCGCTCAAGAAGGAGGGCTTCACCCTCTCGGGAGACGACATCCGCGAGGGGCTCACCTGCGTGCTTCACGTGAAGGTCCGGGAGCCGCAGTTCGAGGGGCAGACGAAGACGAAGCTCGGCAACTCCGAGGTCGAAGGCATCGTGAAGACGGTGGTCAACGAGTACCTCGGGAGCTACCTCGAGGAGCACCCGCCCGTCCTCCGCGCCATCGTGGAGAAGGCGGTGAGCGCGGCCCGCGCGCGCGAGGCGGCCCGCAAGGCGCGCGACCTCGTCCGGAAGAAGTCGGGCCTCGAGAACGCGGTGCTCCCCGGCAAGCTCGCCGACTGCTCCATCGACGACCCGGCGCACAGCGAGATCTACCTCGTCGAGGGCGACTCCGCCGGCGGCAGCGCCAAGCAGGGACGCGACCGGCAGTTCCAGGCGATCCTCCCGCTCCGCGGCAAGATCCTCAACGTCGAGCGCGCCCGCATCGACCGGATCCTCGGCAACGAGGAGATCCGCGCCATCATCACGGCGGTGGGCACCGGTGTCCGCGAGGACTTCAAGCTGGAGGACGCGCGGTACCACAAGATCATCATCATGACCGACGCCGACGTGGACGGCGCGCACATCCGGACGCTGCTCCTCACCTTCTTCTTCCGGCAGATGCAGGAGCTGGTGGAGGCGGGCTACGTCTACATCGCGCAGCCGCCCCTGTATCGCGTGGCGCGCGGCACGTCGAAGGACAAGATCATCTACGCCTACACCGAGGCGGAGCGGGAGGAGGCGGTGAAGCGCCTCTCCGCCGGCGACGGAAAGCAGAGCGTCATGATCCAGCGCTACAAGGGACTCGGCGAGATGAACCCGGAGCAGCTCTGGGAGACCACCATGAACCCGGAAACCCGGACCATCCTCCGCGTCACCATGGAGGACGCGGTCGAGGCCTCCAAGCTCTTCGACGAGCTGATGGGCGACGAGGTGGAGCCGCGCCGGCTCTTCATCGAGCGGAACGCGAAGTACGTGAGCAACCTGGACGTCTGACGCCGGCGGCGCATCCGGCTGAGACCTCCTGCGAAGTCGGCGGGGCGATCACATCCGGATCGCCCCGCTGTCGTTTGGGCGCTTGCCTGGCCCCGGGGAGCCGTGTACTTTGTATCATAAAGTAACCCCTTCCCGGGAGGACCGATGTCCGCCGAGCGATCGTGGCCCCTCAGGGCCATTCTGAGGAATGCGCTGACGTGGGGCGCCGCCTGGGCCGCCGTCGGTGGTGCGATCACCTTCATCCTCGGCCTCTTCACGTCGAACCCGGCGATCGAGTCGCTCCCCGAGCGGGTCGGGCTCGCCATCGCCGGGGGCATCGTGTGGGGCATCCGCTTCGGGATCGCGGGGGCGGTGATCGGGACGCTCTTCTCCGCCGCGATCCGGCTCGCCTACCGGGGCCGCCGGCTCTCGCAGATCAATCCCTTCCGCTTTGCCCTGCTCGGCGCCATGGTCGGTGGAGCCGGCGTCCCGCTCTACCTCCAGCTGATGAACGTGCTCACGGAGGCACGTCCGCTCGCGTGGGACCTGGTCTCGACCGACGCGGTGCTTGGCGTGGTCCTGGGAGCCGCGGTCGCGGGTGGCTCGATTCTCCTTGCGCGGCGAGCCGACGCACTCGCGCCGGGAGCGGACCCTGACCGGCTCAGCGGTGCGGAGCCGGTGGGGAGACTTTCCGCGAGCGCGGAGCGGACGAGCGCGTTCCCCCCGCGGGAGCAGCAGGTCCGCCGCTGACCGGTGAGCGCCGTCACCCGGTCGGTCACGCCTCCTCTTCCTCCCGCCACTCGAACCGGTACGCCACGGCCGGTCCCCGCTCGTCCTCATACGCGAGCCGCGCCATGAGCATGGCGAACGGCTCGATGTACCGGGCGGAGCGGAGCGGGCCGACGTCGAGCGGGTCGAAGCCGGCATCGCGAATCAGCTCGGCCACCAGGCCCTTGGCGTCCTCGTCGTCTCCGCAGTAGACGAGATCGGGCGGCATGCCCCGGTCCCGTCCCTCGAACACTGCGAAGAGCACCTCGCTCGGAATGCTGCCGAAGGCGGAGACCACGGCCGCGCGGGGCACCTTTTCAGCCAGCGCTTCGGCACCCGAGGA
>DASTYH010000181.1:0-2620 GCA_035765075.1 Gemmatimonadales bacterium | reverse complement strand
AGCGTCGGTGACGGCGGAACCGCGATCCCGTGCAGCTGCGTGCCGAGGACGTCGAGCGCCTCGCCGTGCCGGGTGGCGATGCGCGCCACCAGCGCGGCGGGCGGCTCCGGGCGATAGCGCTTGGGGCGGCCCGCGTCGGCGCGGGCGGCGCCTTTCTGCACCAGCGCCTCCAGCGCGCTGTAGGCGTTGGCCCGCGCGAGGCCGGCGGCGCGGGCCACGGCGTAGCCGGTGCCGGGACCGCCCGTCAGGAGCACCTCGTAGACGAGGCTCTCGGTGGGGGTGAAGCCGAAGGGGGTCAGATCGATGCGGGCCATGGACCCCACCTCAGGTATACGCCAGCTCCCAGCCCAGGAGCTTGGCGATGAGAGCGAGGCGGAACGTCACGTCGGCCTCGCGGCTCTCGAGCGTCTTGCCTTCGGCTTCGAGCGGGAAATAATGCCAGGTGATCCGGTTCGTGGCCCTCGGCGTCGTGCGCAGGTTCTTCGGGCGCCAGACCCCCGTCTCGTCGCAGTCGGCAACGAGGCGATGCAGGACCTTCGTGGCGACCGGCGCCGAGTGCAGCGCGCCCATCCGCGCCAGGAGCTCGATGTAGTGCAGGGCGAGCGGAATGTCCTTGGCGTTCCCCTTCGAGTCGGCCTCGATCGGATCGCCCAGGAGCAGGTGCTGCGGCTTGACCGTCTTCTTCCCCACCCGGATGACGAACGCCTTCTTCGGGGCGGGCTGGGCCAGGTAGTGCCCCAGCCGCTCGGTGAATCCCGCGCGCTCGCGGCGGAGATTCGGCATCGCGGCGAGCATGGCGACCGAGTACCACGACGGCGGGTTCGCCTCCGGATGGAGGAGGACGACGGCGCCCTGCTTGATGAACGGCTTTTCCGCCAATGGGCTCCGGAGGAACGCCGACACCGCGCTGGCGATCCGGTGGCCGGAGCCGCGCAGCCGCGGGTCCTCGACATGCCCCGCTTCCGCGAGGGCGGCGCTCGCCGCCTCGCGAATGATCCCCCGCGCCCAGTCGTCGGCGGCCGGTTCCGACTTCACCAGCTTCTGGAACTCGAAGAGCAGCGCCGGATCCTCGTCCCGCGAGAGCAGCCGGAAGAGCACCCGGTCCGCGAGCTTGAAGGGCCGGGTCCCGGGCGGCCACGCGAGCTGGAGGAGCCGGCGATACTGCGGGATGGTCCCGACTTCCTTGATCCCGTCGCGCGCGGAGGGGGCGAGGCCGAGGAGGTTGGCGCCCCAGACCCCCGTTTCCTTCTGCTTCCGCGTAACGGCGAGTCCCGCCTTCGACTGGGTGACGGCGTCGCGGGCGGCCTGAATCACGGCAGGGTCCGACGAGCCGGCCGGCGCGAGCTCCGTGAGCGTTCTGAGCCGGATCGATTCGCCGGCATTCAGGAGCAACCAGTTCAGGGGAATCCGGTGCTGCGTGGGCAGTTCCAGAGTGCGCTCCCGGGAGGCGTGGAGGGCCAGAGGCGCCGCAAAATATCATAGGCCAGGAAGTTGCGCTATGTGAACCGACGCGAATCAGTCCAGGTTGTTTCAGGCGTTGGAGTTAGGAAAACTGGCCGCGTGGTCATTCACATGACTGGCCGAACAGTCAATAATCTCCCATGGCGACGCCAGGGCGGTGCTCCGCCTTGCTACCGGGCCAGTCGGCGAACGCCGGCCTCGCGGAATTCCGACGTCCGCGCCCACGTGGGCTGGGTCGGCGCGTTCGCCACCGCGAGCGCCACGCGGATCACCACCCGCATCACCTGCTCCGCCCCGTCGTACCGGAAGGTGGGCAGCACTTCGTCCGACGGCTGATGGTAGCGTTTCTCGTTGTACTCCGCTTCCTGCGCCTTCGCGAATTCGGCCGGCTTCCCGATGTAGTCGGTGCTTCCCTGCAGCGACAGCGCGGGGATGCCCGCCCGAACGAACGGGAAATGGTCGGAGCGGAAGAAATAGCCCTTCAGCAGCGCCTCCTCGCTCGTCGACACCACGAGTCCCTCGGCCGCGGCGGCGCGGGTGAACGTGGCGCCGAGCGTCGAGTGGTCGGTACCGAGTGCCGAGACGTCACGCGTCCGTCCGGCGAGGTTGACGCCGTCGACGTTGATCAGCGCCGCGATCCGCCGGAGCGGGATCGTGGGCCGGGCCGCATATGCAGTCGACCCGAGCAGCCCCGATTCCTCCGCCCCGAAGCCCATGAAGACGATCGAGCGTGCCGGCCGGGCGCGGGAGTCCACGATCGCCTCGGCGATCGCCAGGACGGCAGCGGTGCCCGAGGCGTTGTCCACCGCGCCGTTGTAGATCGAATCCCCGTCCACCGGTCGCCCGATCCCGAAGTGATCGTAGTGGCCCCCGATGATCACCGCCTCGGAGGCGAGGGGGCCCCGGCCGGGGAGCCGGCCCAGGACATTGAAGGTCTCGGAGCGGACGATGCGGCTCTCGACCAGGGCGTTGGCGCCGCCGCCGAGTGGAACGGCGCGAAACCCGCGGCGCGCCGAAGCGGCCATGAGAAGGTCGAGGCTGTCGCGACTGCCGACAAGCGCCGCCGCCGCATCGGTCGAGAGCCACCCCGCGAGCCTGAGTGCCCCCGCCGGCCGCGCCACGCGCACCTGCGGTCCGGTCCAGCTCGACGCCACGGTCC
>DASTYH010000180.1:0-3016 GCA_035765075.1 Gemmatimonadales bacterium | reverse complement strand
CGTCCGACCGTCCGACCGTCCGACCGCAACCTACGACGCCCGCCGCCGGTTCACCGTGTCCTTGAGCGCCTTGCCGGGGCGGAAGGCGGGGACCACCGACGGCTTGATGGTGATGACCTCGCTCGTGGCGGGGTTCCGGCCCTTGCGGGCGGCGCGCTTCCGCGTCTCGAAATTGCCGAACCCGCTGATCTGCACCCGCCCGCCGCGCTTCAGCTCGCCGGCGATGAGGCCATCGGTCGCAAAGAAGAGGTCCACGATCTCGGTTGCGACGGCTCTCGATTTGCCGAGCTTCTTCGCCACCGCAGCGATCATGTCCTGCCTGTTCACAGCGCACTCCTTGCGAAAGTCGATGGTCGGCGGGTCGAGCGGGGCGTCAATATGCCCCGCGCCGAGGGCGCACCGCAAGATCCGGCGCGGAGCGCTTGACCGCGCCCGGTGCGCGGCGTAATCTCTCCCGCTCCCGCACGAGGATCCTTCATGCAGCAGCCCGCTCGTTCCGGCTGGATCGAGGTCATCAGCGGCGTCATGTTCAGCGGAAAGAGCGAGGAGCTGATCCGGCGCGTCCGTCGCGGGATCATCGCCCGCCGCCGCGTGCAGGTCTTCAAGTCGCACCTCGACAGCCGCTACACGGGGCTCTACAGCGTCGCCAGCCACAACGGCGCCGAGCTCGACGCCACCCCGGTGGATTCCTCCGCCGAGATCTTCCGCCAGGTTCGTCCCGAGACCCAGATCGTGGCCATCGACGAGGCGCAGTTCCTCGATCACGGCCTCATCGAGGTGGTCACCGCGCTCGCCGACGGCGGCACCCGCGTGATCCTGGCGGGCACCGACACCGATTTCCGGGGCGAGCCCTTCGGACCGATGGGCGCGCTCATGTGCGTGGCGGAAACGGTGGACAAGCTCCGCGCCATCTGCGTCGTCTGCGGCGACCTCGCCTGCCGGAACCAGCGGCTCATCGACGGAAAGCCCGCGCGCTACGACTCCCCCACGATCATGGTCGGCGGGCGCGAGAGCTACGAGGCCCGCTGCCGGCACTGCCACGCCGTGCCGAGGGTGGACGAGGACCAGGCGGTCCTGGGCCTCCGGGAGGGAGCGGGCCACCTGACCCGCAGCCGGTGATCTCGGTCGGTCTCACCGGCAACATCGCCGCGGGGAAGAGCGCGGTGGCCGACCTCTTCCGCTCGTGGGGCGCCACCGTCATCGACGCCGACCAGCTCGTCCGGGAGCTCCAGGAGCCGGGCTCGCCCGTGCTCGCCGCCATGATCGAGCGCTTCGGCCCCCGGATCCTCCGCCCCGACGGGACGCTCGACCGCCCTGCCCTCCGCGCGCACATCCTGGAGCATCCCGGCGCCCGCGCCGACCTCGAGCGGATCGTCCACCCCGCGGTCGAGGCGCGCCGCCGGGCGCTCGTCGAGACCGCCCGGCGCCGGGGTGACCGGGTGGTGGTGAGCGACATCCCCCTCCTCTTCGAGTCGGGCGACCCCTCCCTCTTCGACGCCGTGGTCCTGGTGGATGCCCCGGCCGGCGTCCGGCTGGAGCGGCTGGTGCGATCCCGGGGGCTCGACCGGGACACCGCCGCCGCCCTGATCGAGGTGCAGATGCCGGCGGAGGAGAAGCGCGCCCGGAGTGACTACGTCATCGAAAATGCGGGGGACCTGGGCGACCTGGAGCGCGCCACCCGCTCGGTCTGGCGCAGACTCACTTCCCCTGCTTGATTTCCTCCGCGGCGCCGCTGTCCCGCCGCGCACAACCCTCATCCGGGAGACTTCGTGTCCAACGTTCCGGACGATCTTCGCTACACCGCAGAGCACGAGTATGTCCGGCAGGGGAGCGACCGGTCGGTCGTCATCGTCGGCATCACCGACTACGCGCAGGGCGAGCTGGGCGACGTGGTCTACGTCAGCCTCCCGAAGGTCGGTGAGACCTTCGAGCCGCACCAGCCGTTCGGAACGATCGAGGCGGTGAAGGCGGTCTCGGAGCTCTACATGCCGCTCGCGGGGGAGATCATGGAGATCAACGGCGCGCTCGACGCCGACCCGGCCGCGACCAGCACCCTTCTCGATGCCGGAGCCTATCGCGCGCACATCGGCGAGTAGGACCGCCGTGGATCCGGACCAGAGCAGCCGACGCCCCGGGAGGATCCTCCTCGGGGCGTCCGTACTTCGGGGCGCCTGGGCGCCCCCACTCAATCGCAGCAGGAGCATCGTCTTCCGATGACCACCGCCACACCCGCCCCGGCCGCGCGCCGCGGCGCCGCCGCCCCCGCCGAGCTCGTCTCCGCCCGCCAGACGCACTTTGCCGCGCGCCACATCGGCCCCCGCGCCGACGACGTGCGGGAGATGCTCGAGACGCTGGGCTACGATTCGCTCGACGCCCTGATCGACGCCGTCGTCCCCGAGGACATCCGGCTCCGGCGTCCGCTCGCCCTCCCTCCCGGCCGGAGCGAGCGCGAGGTGCTCCAGGCGCTCCGCGGGATGGCGGCGCAGAACGAGGTGTTCCGCTCCTACATCGGCATGGGCTACTACGGGACCTTCACGCCGCCGGTGATCCTGCGGAACGTGCTGGAGAACCCGGGGTGGTACACGGCCTACACGCCCTACCAGGCGGAGATCGCGCAGGGCCGGCTGGAGGCGCTCCTCGCCTTCCAGACCGTGGTCTCGGACCTCACCGGCCTCCCCATCGCCAACGCCTCGCTCCTCGACGAGGCCACCGCCGCGGCGGAGGCGATGCAGCTGACCGCGTCCATGGTGGCCGGCAAGGGCCGCCGCACATGGCTCGTGGACGAGCGGTGCCATCCGCAGACGATCGCGGTGGTCGAGACCCGCGCCGCCGCGCGCGACATCCACATCGTCGTCGGCGATCCCGCGGCCTTCGAGTTCGGCGAGGGCGTGATGGGATGCCTCGTGCAGTATCCCGCCACCGACGGCGAGGTCCGCGACTTCCGCGCCCTCGCGGAGAAAGCTCATGCGGCGGGCGCGCTGGTGACCGCCGCCACCGATCTCCTGGCGCTGGCGCT
>DASTYH010000179.1:0-4403 GCA_035765075.1 Gemmatimonadales bacterium | reverse complement strand
CGCCAGGCGGAAGACTGGGAGCGCCGCGCCATGCTGGCCGTGAACGAGGGCCGGGACGACATGGCCAAGCAGGCGCTCATGCGCTACAACGAGCACCTGCAGGGCGCACAGCAGCTGCACGAGACCTGGGTCCGCTCGAAGCAGGAGACCGAGGCGCTCAAGCTGTCCCTCCGCCAGCTGAACGACAAGATCGAGGAGGCGAAGCGGAAGAAGAACATCCTGATCGCCCGTGCCCGGCGCGCGGAAGCGCAGGAGCGGATCCAGCAGACGATGTCGGGGCTCTCCGACAAGAGCGCCTTCGAGTCCTTCGAGCGGATGGCGGAGAAGATCGACGCCAACGAGCGGAAGGCGCTGGCCGCCGCCGAGCTGCAGGAGGAGTTCTCCGGCGACGCGCTGGTCCGGCAATTCGAGGTGCTCGAGTATCACGGCAACGCCGATCAGCAGCTGCTCGAGCTGAAGCAGAAGATGGGCCTCCTCGGCGCCGGCGGCGGCAAGCGCCAGCTCGGCAAGGGCGCCGAGACCATCCACGATGCGGAGTTCGAGGAGGCGGGGGAGGACAAGGACGGGCAGGCGTAGGGCTGGCGGCGGCACTCGGCAGCCTGCAGGGCCTCCTCCCGGGGGCCCTCTTGCTTGGCGGCGGTTTCGGCCTCCGCCATATTCCGCGTCGCGGATCTCCGCGACGATCAACCAGGCACCAGCGACCAGCGACCAGCGACCACCATGTCCCAGCCCCGCTTCCTGATCCTTGCCGACGGCGACTTCGGGCCGATGACCTCGAAGACCGCCAATTCGGTGATCCGCTATCTCCCCGACCGGGTCGTCGCGGTTCTCGACCGCGCCCAGGCGGGCCGGACGGCAGCGGACGTGCTCGGCTTCGGCGGGGACATCCCGGTCGTGGGCTCGATGCGGGAGGGCCTCGCGGCGAAGCCGACCGCGGTCCTGATCGGGATTGCCCCTCAGGGGGGGCGGCTTCCCGACGAGTGGCGCTCGTGGCTCGCGGAGGCGATCGACGCCGGCTGCGACCTCTGGAGCGGACTGCACACCTTTCTGGCCGATGACCCGGTGCTCGCCGAGCGTGCCCGCATGCGCGGAACGAAGCTCCTCGATCTCCGGCGCCCGCCGGCGGATCTCCCCATCGCGAGCGGCGCCGCCAAGGCCACCGAGGCGCTCCGGATCCTCACGGTCGGGACCGACTGCAACGTCGGCAAGATGACCGCCCAGCTGCAGCTGGTGCGGGCGCTCAACGAGCGCGGCCTGCGCACCCGGTTTGCCGCCTCCGGCCAGACCGGCATCATGATCGAGGGGTGGGGGATCGCCGTGGATGCCGTCGTGGCCGACTTCATCGCCGGCGCCTCGGAGCGGATTACGCTCGAGGGCGCGAAGGATGCCGACGTCGTGCTCGTGGAGGGGCAGGGGAGCATCAACCATCCCGGCTACTCCGGTGTGACGCTTGGGCTCCTCCACGGCGCCTGTCCCGATGCGATGATCCTCTGCCATCAGTCCTCGCGCGAGTACATCGGCGACTATCGGCGTGCTTCCTGGCTCCGGATCCCGCCGCTCACCGAGTACATCCGCCTCTACGAGACGATGGCCGGCGCGGTCCATCCGTCGCGCGTCATCGGCATCGCGCTCAACACCTACGACCTCGACGAGGCGGCGGCGCGCCAGGCCTGCGAGGCTGCAGCCGTGGAGACCGGCCTCCCCGCCACCGATCCCGTTCGCTTCGGCCCGGGGCCGCTGGTGGACGCCGTGGTGACCGCGCACGCCACCTTCCGCGGCGCGGGCGCCATGGCCTAGCGTTTCTCCGCCCAGGAACGCAGGAAAAGGGTGCGGCCTCGCTGCACCCTTTGCCGCATCCTGGGGCGTGATTCGTCATCTCGCGCCGCTCGACGCGGCCACGCCGCTCCGGGACGTCCTTGCATGCTGTGCCCCCGGCACTCTCCTCGGCGTCTGGATCGCGCTCCCCGCACTGGAGCGACCCGCGGCACTCCGGGTGCCGGCGAATCCGCGCTGGGTCTCCCTCCTCATCTCGTCCGACCTCGCGAGCCTCACGATCCGCACCCCGCTCGTGCTGCTCCAGCGGCGGGGGATGCCGTGGGTGGCGCCCGCCGCCCGGCTCCGCGAGCTCCGCTACCTGGAGGTGCTCGAGCCCGGGGGCGGGGCGATGCATCCCCTCGCGGAGGTGTCCCCCGAGGCGGTGGTTGCGGAGCGCCGCAGCACCCCTCGGCCCGCGCTCGATCGTGTGACGGGAACACGCGTCATCTACCTGGAGCCGGTTGACTCCCGGAGCGGCGCTTCCCTAGGTTAGGGCTCGCCAACGCCTCCGGAGCAACCGTGCCGCTGCTGCTGACACCCGACTGGCTGCAGGATCTCGCCGACTTCTTCTCGGTCGAGGCCGCCACGGTCGTGCGCACCGGCGCCCGGATCGTGGCGATCTGGGTCCTCGCGTGGCTCATCATCCAGCTCGTCGGGTTCATCGCCCGCCGGATCGAGAAGCGGGTCGACGACGGCAACGATCTCATCACCACGCAGCGGGAGAAGCGCGGCCGCACCATATCGCAGCTCCTGAGAGGCGTCGGCCGGATCATCGCGGTGCTTGTCGCGGTGCTCCTCACGATCCAGGTCTTCATGCCGATCGGGCCGATCCTCGCCGGGTTCGGCATCCTGGGCCTCGCCGTGTCCTTCGGCGCCCAGAGCCTGGTCAAGGACATCATCTCCGGCTTCTTCATGCTGCTGGAGAATCAGTTCGGCGTGGGGGACGTCATCGAGGCCGCGGGGAAGTCGGGGTCGGTCGAGCGGATGTCGCTTCGCGTCGTGGTGCTCCGGGACCTGCAGGGACGGCTGCACATCATTCCCAACGGCGAGATCAAGAGCGTCACCAACATGACGGCCGGCTGGGCGCGCGCGGTGGTGGATGTCGCGATCGGCTACGACGCCGATCTCGAGCGGGCACTCGTCGTGGTGAACGACGAGGCGACGCGGTTTGCGGCGGACCCGGAGTGGAAGTCCCGCTTTGATGGGCCGATCGAAGTCCAGGGGGTGGAACAGCTCGGTGACAGCGCCGTCGTGATCCGCGTCCTCATCCGGACCGTCGCGGGCTCGCAGTGGGCGGCCGCGCGGGAATTCCGGCGCCGGATCAAGTTGCGGCTCGACCGCGAGGGCATCGAGATTCCCTTCCCGCAGCGCCGGGTGCACGTCACCGTTGATCGGAACGCCAGCGACGACGACATCGCCACCACCGCGGGCTCCGCCGGGGGCGCATGAGCCTCCAGCTCTTCAACACCCTCAGTCGGCGCGTCGAGTCGTTCGAGCCGATCACCCCCGGCCGGGTGTCGTTCTACACCTGCGGGCCGACGGTCTACAACTTCGCGCACATCGGGAACTTCCGGACTTTCCTGTTCCAGGACCTGCTGCGCCGCTGGCTGGAGGCGAGCGGGTACGAGGTCCTGCACATCATGAACCTCACCGATGTGGACGACAAGACGATCCGTGGTGCCGCGGCCGCCGGCCTCCCGATCCGGCAATATGTCCAGCAGTACATCGAAGCCTTCCACGAGGACCGCGCCTATCTGCGGCTCCGCGATGCTACGGCGTACCCGCGGGCCACGGAATACATCGGGCCGATGATCGCTCTCGTCGAATCGCTCCTCGAGAAGGGGGTGGCCTACCGGGGGGAGGACGGCTCGGTCTATTTCGCCATTGCGCGCTTTCCGGCCTATGGCCGGCTCTCCCGGCTCGACACGCGGGAGCTCCTGGCCGGCGCGAGCGAGCGGGTGAGTGCCGACGAGTACGCCAAGGAGGATGCGCGCGACTTCGTCCTCTGGAAGGCGGCGCGCCCCGAGGACGAGGAGGTCGGCGCGGCGTGGGACGCCCCCTTCGGGCGCGGGCGACCGGGGTGGCACCTCGAGTGCTCGGCGATGGCGCTCGACCTCCTCGCCGGCGCCTGGGGCGAGGAGGTGCTCGACATCCACGCCGGCGGCGTGGACCTGATCTTCCCGCACCACGAGGATGAAATCGCGCAGAGCTGCGCCCATACCGGTCGCGACCTCTTTGCCCGGTACTGGCTGCACGGCGAATTCATGACGATGGGGGGGACCAAGATGTCGAAGCGGTTCGGGAACTTCCTGACCGCGCGCGACCTCCGCGAGGAAGGCGTCGATCCCGGCACCGTCCGGCTCCTCGTCTTCACCACGCATTATCGCCAGTCGCTAGACTGGAGCGACGAGGCGCTGGCCCACGCGCGTGAGGGCTCCCGGCGGCTCGGCGAGGCCGCGGAGCGGGTGCGGGCGGCTGCCCGGGAGGGTGGCACCGAGGATTCGGCCCTCGTGCACGCGGCCGGAGAGTTCCGAACGGCATTTGCCGAAGCGCTGGACGACGACCTCAACGGCCCCCGGGCGCTCGCC
>DASTYH010000178.1:0-7296 GCA_035765075.1 Gemmatimonadales bacterium | reverse complement strand
AGCAGGTCCGCCGATCGGGGACCGGAGCGCTCTACGAGCCCGGCGACGCCGCATCCCTCGCCGCCGCCGCCGACCGGCTGCTGGATGGCGATCTGGCCCCGATGCGAGCCGCGGCGCGTCGCTTCGTGGAAGCGCACCATCGCTGGGACGCCGCCTTCGAGCGGATCTTTGCGGCCTATGCCGAGGTCCTGGGATAGTGGGGCCGCTCTCGCTTCCGGAGGCGTACCTCGTCTGCGCAACGCTCATCGCGGTCGACATCCTGGCGCGCGCGCTGCGGATTCGCTGGATCCTTCGCGGGCTCGGCACGCCGATCCGCTTCAGGGATGCGATCACGCTCAACGCGTTCGGTGATGCGGCCAGTGCCCTGACGCCCCTTCGATTCGGCGGCGAGCCTGCGCGCCTCGGCGGGATGCTTCGCGCCGGCGTTCCCGCCGCCGCCGGTCTCGTCGCGATCGGTCTCGAAACCATCGCCGCATGGCCGGTGATCATCCTCGCCATGCTCCCGCTGGTGTGGCTCTTCGCGCCGGAATGGTGGACCGCTGCGGCACCGCGTATCGGCGCCGCGGTCGTCACGGCCTGGCCCTGGGTCGTGGTGATCGGAGCGATGACGGTGGCGGCGTGGCTCGTCGCCCGGCGCCATGCCCGGCTGTTCGCGCGGCAGGTCCGCCGGCCGATGCGGCGGGCGGCCGTCTACTGGCGGCGCGCCCCGATCTGGCCGCTCATGGCCGGGATACCGCTCACGCTCCTGGATCTTTTTACCCGGGTCGGGGTCCTCGTCGCGCTTGCGCTCACGCTCCCCGCCCCGTCACCCCTGGGCACGCTCGTCGTTGGCTCGTTCCTCCTTCTCTATGCGCAGCTCGTCCTTCCGACGCCGGCGGGAATCGGGGTCGTGGATTTCAGCTTTCTGGCCGGTGCGGCGGGGCAGCTGGGAGGACGCGGCGCCGAGCTGCTCCTGGCGTGGCGTTTCTTCACGAGTGGGGTGGGGCTGATCCTCGGGGTGGGGCTCGCGGCCCGGATCTACGGGTGGCCGGCGCTTGCGCTGGTGCTCAGGCGCCGGGGGGCGGCGCCATCGCCACCAGCATGACGGTGCGCTCGAGCGCGGCATCGACGCCGTGGGGGACGCCGGCCGGCGCCCACACGAGCGTGCCGGGGCTCACGTCGCACGTCACGTCGCCCACGGTCATCCTCGCCTTTCCGCTCAGGAGCAGGTAGAATTTGTCGGCGCCGGCGTGAGCATGCAGCCGCTGGGACTGGCCCGGCTCGAAGGTGTTGAGGCCGGCAAAGAGCGTGGTGCCGCGCACCAGATCGGCCTTCGCCGCTCGGGCGGCATCGAATGTGGTCGCCGCGTCGATGTCCCGGAAATAATCGCTCACGTCCGCTCCCGGCTTCACGTCCCGTTCATACCTCTTCAGGTCCGGCTACGAAATGCCCCGCCTCGAAAAAGACCCGCTCGGTGAGAAGTCCGTCCCGTCCGACGCCCTCTATGGCATCCAGACCCTGCGCGCGGCCGAGAATTTCCCGATCTCCGGCCTCCGCCCGCTCCCCCCGTTCGTGGATGCGGTCATCTGGATCAAGCGGTCCGCGGCGCTGACCCACCGGCAGACCGGTCGGCTCGAGGCCAGGCTCGCCGATGCCATCGTGCAGGCGGCTGACGAAGTCCTGGCGGGGAAGCACCGTGACCAGTTCATCGTGGACGTGTACCAGGCGGGTGCGGGAACATCGCACAACATGAACTGTAACGAGGTGCTCGCGAACCGGGCCAACCAGATTCTCGGTGCGCCGCTCGGCGCCTACGCGCCGGTGCATCCGAACGACCACGTCAACATGGCGCAGAGCACCAATGACGTGATTCCCACCGCGATGCGCCTCGCCACGCTCGCCACGCTCCCGGCCTTCCTGGCGTCACTCGACACGCTCGCGACCGCCCTGCTCGACAAGGGCCGCGCGTTCGACGCCGTGATGAAGAGCGGCAGGACCCACCTCCAGGACGCCACGCCGATCCGCCTCGGCCAGGAATTCACCGCGTATGGCCGGACCGTGGCCCGCCACCGCGAGAAGGTCGCCGAGGCCGCGAGGTGGCTTCGCGAGATGAACATCGGCGGCACCGCCGTCGGCACCGGGATCAATGCCGAGCCGGAGTATCCCGCGCTCATGGTGGAGCATCTCGAGGAGATCAGCGGACTCGATCTCACCGTGGGCGAGGACCGGATCCAGCTCATGCAGTCGATGGGGGACATCGCCACCTTCAGCGGGGCGATCCGCGCATACGTCCTCGACCTGAACAAGATCGCCAACGATATCCGGCTCCTCGCCTCGGGGCCGCGTACCGGTCTCGCGGAGATCATCCTCCCCGCCGTGCAGCCGGGCTCGAGCATCATGCCGGGCAAGGTCAATCCGTCGATCGCGGAGATGGTGAACCAGGTCTGCTATCAGGCGCTCGGCTTCGACACCACGGTGGCGATGGCGGCGGAAGCGGGGCAGCTCGAGCTCAACGTGATGATGCCGGTGATCGCCCACAACGTGGTGTTCGGGCTCATCATCGTGGGGAATGCCTCCCGCATCTTCGCCGAGAAGTGCATCCAGGGGCTGGAGGCGGACGAGGCCCAGTGCGCCTACTGGCTCGAGCGGAGCCCGGCGCTGGTCACCGCGCTCGCGCCGAAGATCGGATACGCGGAAGCCGCGAAGCTTTCCAAGGAGGCGATCGCTACGGGCCTCACGGTGAAGGAGCTCGTGATGAAGAAGGGCATCCTCAAGGGAGCCGAGCTCGAGGAGGTCCTCGACCTCCGCGCCATGACCGAGCTCGGCGTTCCGGGCGGGAAGGGCATCCCGGCGGGCGGCTGATCCGGCGGGATTCCGCCGCGCGCCGTCACGGTGGCGGCGGGGGTTCCGCCGCCGGCAGCTCGATCAGGCGGTAGGGCGGCCGATCGGGAAACGCCCCCGACAGGAGCGTCATCGAGACGTTGTAGACGGGAACGCCTCCCGCGGTTCTCCCCTCGGGCGCTCCGTGGTGGGCATGGCCGTGAAACACGAGGTCCACCGGATACCGCCCGAGTGGCTCCTCCAGCCGGCTCGATCCGAGGAAGGGATAGATCTCGAGGGGCTCTCCCTCGACCGTCCCCGCCACCGGCGAGTAATGCATCATGGCGATCCGGCGCGGGGCCTTGAGGCGGGCAAGCGCCGTCTCGAGCTTGAGCGCCTCGTTGATCGCCTCCTGCACGAAGTCCTTGATCGCGCGCTCCCCCCAGGGGCCGAGCGTGCGCCGCCCGAAGCCCCCCGCGAATCCCTTGATCCCGGCGAATCCAACCCCGCGCACCTCGTACGCGTCGCCGTCGAGGATGCGAATGCCACCGTCCTCCAGCACCCTCCTGAGCTCGTCCGCCTGTCCCGATTCATGGTCGTGATTGCCCAGCACCGCCACGGTCGGAAGCTTGATGCTCGAGAGCTCGCGGAGGAAGGCGCGGCCCTCGTCGGGGAGGCCGGTGTCGGTGAGGTCGCCGCAGATGCAGAGGACGTCTGCCTGATCGGCAATGGCGTCGAAGAGGCCCTTCACCGCGCCGACAGGTGTGCGGCCGAAGTGGAGGTCCGCCATCGCCGCGATCCGGGTGCTGCCGCTGGTCGTTTGCATGGTCCAATGGAACCTCGGCGGGACATCGGGTCGGTGACCTGTCGCACACCGCACCCGGGCTCGACGGACTACCATGGATGTCCGGCCTGGCTCGGTTCCTCGGCCGTGCGAGCGACATCTGCGCGGAGCGTGCCCGTGGAACTGGCGGCGCCGGATTCGGTGAACGGAAGCCGGAAGCAGGAATTCTACCGGGCCGCGATCGTCGCTCTCCGGGAGGGCGGCGTCGAGGTGCTGGTCGGCGGCGCGTACGCCTTTGCCCTCCAGACGCGCGTCGAGCGGATCACCAAGGACTTCGATCTCTTCATTCGGCCGCGAGATCTTGATGCAGCCGTGGCCGCGGCGCGGCGCGCGGGTTTCCGGGCGGGCATTTCCTCCGGACACTGGCTCGCCAAGATCGAGTCGGAGGACGGCTTCATCGACGTCATCTTCAGCTCGGGCAACGGCGTCGCGACCGTGGACGACGAGTGGTTCGAGCACGCGCGGGAGGAGCAGGTGCTGGGCCTCACCATCGGCGTCTGCCCCCCCGAAGAGATGCTCTGGTCCAAGTCGTTCGTGATGGAGCGCGAGCGCTATGACGGGGCGGACGTCGCGCACATCCTGCTCGCGCGCGCCGACAGTCTCGACTGGGACCGCGTCCTCCGCCGGTTCGGCCAGTACTGGCGCGTCCTCCTGAGTCACCTCGTGCTCTTCGGGTTCATCTTCCCGGCCGAGCGGGCGCGGATCCCGCGTGCGGTGATGGACGAGCTGCTCCGGCGGCTCCGGGCGGAGGGCGAGGAGCCGCCGCCGACCGACAAGGTCTGCCGGGGCACGCTCCTCTCCTGGGAGCAGTATCTGGTGGACGTGACCCACGGTGGCTGGCGGGACGCGCGCCTCAAGCCGGAGGGCCCCCTCTCCGCCCGCCAGATCGAGGCGTGGACGGCGCGGCCGAAGTAGCAGCTTGTACCGCTTCCCTTGCCGGGTGATATTCCAGTGGTATGCGCGTCACGACCTGGACCGAGTACAGCCTGATCATCGTGCTGCATCTGGCCCGCCGGCGGCTGTCGGGCGGGGGGGCGGTGCCGGCCCGGGAGCTCGCCGAAACGGAGCGGCTGCCGGCGGATTACGTGGAGCAGATTCTCCTCCGTCTCCGGCGTGCGGGGCTCGTCGAGAGCATCCGCGGTGCCCGCGGGGGCTATCTCCTCGCGAGGGAGCCGTCCCTCATCTCGGTCCGGGACGTGATGACCGCCTCCGAGCACCAGACCTTCGAGATCAACTGCGCCACCCACCCCATCGACGCCGATCGCTGCCAGACCGGATCGGCATGCAGCATCCGCCCCGTGTGGCACGCGCTCCAGCATCGGATCGACGACCTCCTCGCCGGCATCTCGCTGGCCGACCTCATGAAGGAGGAATACCAGGTGCAGGAACTCGTCGCGCTCCACCCCGCAGGCTGATGCCCCGGACGGCCTCCGGCCGGGACCGGGCCGGACGCAGCACTCCACCGACGTGACCAGCCTCTCCCACTCCGAGCTCCTGCGCTACTCGCGACATCTCCTCCTGCCGGAGGTCGGTGTCCGTGGCCAGGAGCGACTGCGCGATGCCCGCGTCCTCGTGATCGGCGCCGGCGGGCTCGGCTCGCCCGCGGCGCTCTATCTCGCCGCGGCCGGCGTCGGCACGCTCGGTCTCGTGGATTTCGACGTCGTCGACGTTACCAACCTCCAGCGGCAGATCCTGCACGGCACCGGCGACGTCGGGCGATCGAAACTCGACTCCGCAACCGAGCGGATCGGCGACCTGAACCCCCATGTGGAGGTCATCCGGCACGCCGAGCGACTCGACTCCGGCTGCGCCCGGGAGGTGATCGCGCGATACGACGTGGTGGTGGACGGGACGGACAACTTCCCCACTCGCTACCTCGTGAACGACGCCTGCGTACTCGAGGGGAAGCCCCTGGTGTACGGGAGCATCTTCCGCTTCGAGGGTCAGGCGTCGGTCTTCGATGCCGCCACGGGGCCCTGTTACCGGTGCCTCTACCCCGAGCCGCCGCCGCCGGGCCTCGTGCCGAGCTGCGCGGAGGGCGGGGTGCTCGGTGTTCTGCCGGGCATCATCGGCAGCATCCAGGCGCTGGAGGCGATCAAGCTGGTGCTCGGCATCGGCGAGACGCTGGTGGGTCGTCTCCTGCTCGTGGACGCACTGCGGCTCCGGCTCCGGGAGCTGCGACTTCGGAAGGACCCGGCCTGTCCCCTCTGCGGTGACTCGCCCTCGATCCGCGAGCTCATCGATTACGAGGCGTTCTGCGGGATCGGCGCCGGCGCACCAGCCGCGACGGAGGTCGCGGTCGGGCAGCTGGCCGGCGAGCTCGCCGCCGCCGTGCCACCGAGGCTCGTGGACGTCCGGGAGCCGCACGAATGGGCGATCGCCAGGCTGCCGGACGCGGCGCTCATTCCGCTCGGGGAGCTGCCCGACCGTCTCGGAGAGCTGGATCCGCGTGCGCCGATCGTCACCTACTGCCACCGGGGTGTGCGCTCCCAGCGGGCGCGGGAGATCCTGGCCGGAGCGGGGTTCGGCAACGTCCGCAGCCTGGCGGGGGGGATCGATGCGTGGGCGCGGGAAATCGAGCCGGGGATGGCGCGATACTGAGGCGGTGGTCCTGATGCGGAGACAAAAAGAATCGGGCAGCGGCCGATGACCGCTGCCCGACATCAGTGCCGAAGGCGGGACTCGAACCCGCACGGGCTTGCGCCCACTGCGCCCTGAACGCAGCGCGTCTACCAGTTCCACCACTTCGGCGAGCCGCGCAAGTTACCCGTTCTGTCGGGGGAGAGTCAAGCGGCCCGTTGACCCGTCTCAACCCACGGTCTATCCTTCGCTTAGGCACTCACCGTGGCCCAGAAACCACCCCCTACCGCTGAGCGGAAGATCTCCGTCGCCCGAAACCCCAAGGCGACACACGACTACCACGTGCTGGACACGTGGGAGGCGGGGATCGTGCTGACCGGAACCGAGGTCAAGTCGTTGCGCGGGGGGAAGGCCTCGATCAAGGAGGCGTGGGCCCGGGTGCGGAATGGCGAGGTCTTCCTGGAGGGAATGAACATTACGCCGTACGAGCAGGGAAATCGCTATAACCACGAGCCGGTCCGCTCCCGCAAGCTGTTGCTGCATCGCACCGAGATCGACAAGCTGATCGGTGCGGTGGAGCAGAAGGGGCTCGCCCTCATCCCGCTGGAGCTCTATTTCCTGAACGGACGCGCCAAGGTGGCACTCGCCCTGGGGCGCGGGAAGAAGCAGCACGACAAGCGGGAGGACCTGAAGCGCCGGATCGCCGACCGCGAGGCGGCGCGGGCCGTGGCGGGTGCGAGGCGGGGGCGGTGAGCGCGCTCCTCTCCCTCATCCTGCTCGCGGCCCCGCCGCAGACCGTCACCATTGCAACGCCCCGGGGCGAGCTCGAGCTGCCGGTCCGGAGCGACTCCTGGGGCGCGCCCGTCGTCTACGCCTCCCCGCTCGTCCTGGCGCTCGAGGGACAGATCCGACTCACCGGCGCGTGGGCCGAAGTGACGATTGCGCGCCGTCCGCTCCGCCTCCTCGTCGGCGCCTCCTTCTACGTCACGAACAACCGGGTCCACCCGATGGCGGGCGCCGTCTCCCAGATCGGCGACACCCTCTTCGTTCCGCTCGACTTCGTGACCACGGTC
>DASTYH010000177.1:0-4449 GCA_035765075.1 Gemmatimonadales bacterium | reverse complement strand
GCGAGAAACGTGACCAGCAGCAGGGCTTCCGGGACGCGTCGCATCGCTCAGCGCCCCCCGCTGAGCGTCGCCTGCAGCCGCCGGACCTCGGCGTCGGGGTCGGCCACGTCCACGACGAGCCGCGAGTAGCGCGTGCCCGAGAGATGAACTTCGATGGCGCTCCTTCCCTCCCCCCGCACATCCCAGAATTCCCACTGCCCCTCGACGAGATAGGACCCCGCTACGATCACCCCGGGAAGGTGGGTTCCCGGAAGCCGGAGCCCCTTCCACCACCCGCTTCCCACTCCGGCGGGCGCGCGGCGCACGAGCCGGATGCCGGCGAGGGGAACCTCGATCCGCCGCTTGAGCGCCCAGACCCTGCTCCAGCCCTGCGGCTCGAACACCGCGCGCGTGCTCGTGAGCGTGATGGACGTCATCCGCCGCTGGGCTCCGCACGGGCAATGGCAAACAGCATGCTGCCACGCTGTCGCACCTCCTGGAGCCGAAACCCCGCGCTTTCGACGAGGGCGATGAGCGCGTCGGGAGATCGGGGGGCCGAGACTTCGCCCGCGCGTTCCAGGAGTCGGAGGTAGCGGTCACCCCGCTTGCGGCCGAGCACGAGACTCGTCAGGTGGAGTGAAGCGTCAGGCAGGAGGGCACGGGCCATCCTCACGAGGACCCCCCGAGCGCCAGGGTCATCGAAGAGGTGCAGCATCCCCATGAAGAGAGCCGAGTGCAGGACGCCCGCATGGAGCGGGAGTGTCCGCAGATCCCCCTGGAGGAGGGTGACGCCTGCCGCCTCTGCGCGCGCGGTACCGCCCAGGCGCCTCCGCGCGCGCCGCAGCATTCCGATCGACGCGTCGACGAGGAGGCTCGGCCGGTGCACTCCGAGGGATGGGGCAGCCGCATAGGCGGCCGCAGTTCCCACGAGCGATCCGCAGCCCGCGTCGAGGTGGTATCCGGCGGGCGCGGACCGGAGCGCCTGCGCGGCGAAGGCCGCGTACTCGTCCCTGTCGGCGCCCCAGAGGATCCGGTTGTACCAGCGGCTCCCGATCAGCGCATCGTAGATCGCGGCCTTGCGGTCGTACGGCTGGCCGGCCTCCCCGGGAGGGAGGACCGACACGATTCCCTCTTCGACCTCGCGGATGGGGGTCCCCGCGTCGAAGAGACCGGCGAGGGGCGACGTCAGGGGAGCACCACCCGCTCGACCTGGTCGAGGAGCCACGAGAGGCGGCGGGCCTCCGAGGTGGTATAGCGATAGGAGCGCGCCCCCGTCTTCTCGACGCCCCACTCGGACGCGAGACGGTCGATTCCGGCGATGACGGAGTCCGGGTACGAGGGGCGCAACGTGAACTCCGCGCGATACGGCTTCCGGAGCGTGAAGGGCCTGATCTCTCCGGCCTGGGTGCGCCGCACCGCCTCGCGAGCCCCCTCCGCCAGCATCCGCTGCACGGCGGTCGGGGAATGCGTGATCGCAGCCGAGCTTCCCAGCGCCACCTTCACGGTCACGAACACGACCCGGTCGCCCAGCAGCTCGCGCACCTCCCGCTCGAGCTCGTCGTCGCCGCTCACCAGGGATACGGGGACGCCCATCTCGCCGGCCACGAGTGCGTTGATGCCGACCTCGTTCAGTGCGGTGCCGTTGACCGAGAAGCTGGCGAAGGCGTAGTTGTGCGCCATGACGCCTCGACGGGCGGGGGAAGCGTGCATGGCAAGCATCATCATCGTCGAGAAGGTGCTGTCGATGCCGGTGCTCATCACCATGGGACGGGGGTAGCCGCGGATCAGGATCGCCTCCTGATCGAGCGCCCAGGGAAGCAGGTTGGCGAAACGGTTCCCCCCATGCCCCTCGTTCACG
Source organism: Gemmatimonadales bacterium (assembly GCA_035765075.1). Lineage (GTDB taxonomy): Bacteria > Gemmatimonadota > Gemmatimonadetes > Gemmatimonadales > GWC2-71-9 > CAMLLJ01. The sequence goes on along the minus strand of DASTYH010000177.1, from coordinate 2,612 downwards.
ACGAAGGCGCGTGCGCCGGCCTCGCGCGCGCCGCGGATGGCGGCATTCGTTTCCGCCGTCAGCATTTCCCGATAGTGGTCCCAGTAATCGGGCCCGGTGCGGTCACGATACGCCGGGCCCTCGTTCCCCGCGATGACTTCCTGTGACTTGACCGCCGAGCCCATTCCCTCCATGTCCACGAGGAGGTAGACCCGGTAGCCCTGCTGGGCGGGAATCGTCTTGTCCCAACCCGGGAGCGGTTCCTGCGCGCGGGCAACAGTCGCCGTGAGGGAGAGAAGGGCAACGGCGCCGGAGAGGAGGCTCGGCCTCATGGGGAGCTCGAAATTGAAAGTGTTGGGGGAAGGAGGATTGACGTACGGTACGCTCAGCCCGCCGGGGGCGCCAGTCGCATTGGCAACGGCGCCCGGGACATCGCGCTCGAGCCGCAATCGGGAGGTCCGCTAAGGCCGCCGGGGCGCGTCGGCCAGGCCGGGGTCGAGGGCCGCGATCAGCTCCCGGGGCCAGAGCGCCAGCGCCTCGCCGCGCGTTCGGTTCCGCTCGGCTGCCGCCGCATTGTAGCGCATGAGGAGCCGCCGGGGATCGGTGATGCAGCGAACGAGCTCGGCGCGGCCGAAACGCTCCTCGATGGTCACCGCCATCTTCCACCCCACGGTGTACCAGGGTCCCTGAATTCCGTAGAAGGTCGAGGCGACGGCGCGCACCGAATCGGGATGGAGCTCGCCGCTCAGGATCTTCCCGAAGAACGCCGCCAGGGTGTCGAGATCCCGGTTGAAATGCCCCACCGTGCTGTCCCAGCGGGCGCGAGTCGAGTCGGGGCTCGCGATATGGGGATGCACCTCCGTGCCACCGGCCGCGGCCAGCATCGCGAATCCCTCGCCGAAGGCCCTCATCCAGCCGGCGGCGAGCCGGGCCCGTTCGGGCAGTCGTGCGGCGAGCGAATCGGCGCGCGCCGACACGCTTGCCAGCCCGATGTGGTGCAGCTCGTGCGCGACCGTATTCTCGAATTCGGCGGCGGAGAGCGCCGGGTCGAGATACAGGAAGATCGCCGGATCCCGCGCGAGATCCCAGACGAAGCTGTTGGTCCTCGGCTTGATCATGATGTAGACCGTCGCCGTGATGCGCGCATCGTCGGGGAGATAGGCGAGCGCCCGCCGTGCCGCACCCTCGACGTCCGTCCGCGCCCACTGGTCGAGGGTGCGCCGGAGCGCCGGCGTCCGGGCGATCAGCGTGTCGGAGCCGATGAAGTCCACGAAGGACGAATCGGTGAAGTCGCGGCGCATCGCCGCCTCGCGCTCCTTGAGCCGGATGTACCCCCGGGTGGAGAAGAGCCGTGACCAGCTCGCGTCCGGCACCGGTGCCCCGCCCTGCTCCCGCTCGAGAATGGCCAGCGCCGCCGCGGCCGCGGTGGTGTCGAAGTCGAGCGCGAGCCGCCGCGTCTGCGCGGTAGCGCGGGCCGGAACGGCGCAGGCGCCGGTCAGGAGCAGGAGGAAGATCACTCGCGCGCGAGGCATCGGGTCCGTCTCCCCTTGTGCAGGTCACCCCCGCGTACGCTCCGATCCATGCCAGAGTTTCGGCACGATGCGCAGGAGCCCGCCGCCGCTCACCGCGAAGACAGCGAGCCACACGAGTCCCTGCGCCGTGTGTCCGAAGAGAAAGCTCCCCGTTCCGAAGAGCGCCGCATAGACGAAGGCGCACCCCAGGACCCAGCCGACGAGCGCCTGGCTCATCGAGTCCGACGAGGGACCGACGCCCGCCTCCGCCGCCACCGGACGCCACCCCGGTCCGGCGGGGCGCACCCGCCGATAGAAGTCGACGAGCCGGGTCCGGTCCGTCGGGCGCGTGAGGAGGGTGACCGTCACCCAGACGACCGTGGTGCTCCCCACCGTCACCAGCAGCGCAGTGTGATCGGCGAAGCCGCTCCCCTGGCGCCGCGCCATGAAGAACGCGAGCGCCACGACGAACGAGGAGGCCATCGCGGCGATCTCGCTCCAGGCGTTGATCCGCCACCAGAACCAGCGCAGAAGGTAGAGCAGACCGGTGCCGGCGCCGATCGAAAGGAGCAGCTGGAACGCGGTGCTCGCGGTGTCGAGGAGCGGCGTGAGCAGGGCCGCCAGGAGCATCAGCAGACCGGTGGTGAGCCGGCCCATCATGACATAGTGCCGCTCGGAGGCGCCGGGCCTGAGGAAGCGGCGGTAGATGTCGTGAATGAGGTACGAGGTCCCCCAGTTCAGGTGCGTCGAGATGGTGGACACGTAGGCGGCGAGGAGCCCCGCCACCATCAGCCCGAGGAGTCCGGCGGGGAGAAACCGCAGCATGGCCGGATACGCCATGTCGTGCCCGATGAGGGCGGGGTCTACGTGGGGGAAGGTCCGCGCGATGTCGTCGAGCGAGGGATAGACGAGGAGCGAGGCGAGGGCCACGATGATCCACGGCCACGAGCGGAGCGCGTAGTGGGCGACGTTGAAGAAGAGGGTCCCGGCAAGGGCGTCCCGCTCGCTCCGCGCCGCGAGCATGCGCTGGGCGATGTAGCTCCCCCCGCCCGGCTCGGCGCCCGGATACCAGACGGACCACCACTGGACGGTGAGCGGAATGACCAGGACCGAGAGCGTGAG